>CAYJIO010000066.1:0-5423 GCA_964370255.1 uncultured Azospirillaceae bacterium | reverse complement strand
TTATGAAATATATTATAAAAACTTTTGGCTGCCAAATGAATGTCTATGACTCAAAACGTATGGCAGACGTCTTGAGAGAAAACGGATACAATGAAGCCTCTTTTATTAAAGAGGCTGATATTGTCATATTAAACACTTGCCACATCAGAGAAAAAGCAGACGAAAAAGTATTCTCTCAACTTGGGCGCTTAAAAAAAATAAAAGACGAGCGTAAAAGACAAGGCTTAGACACTATCATTGGCGTTGCTGGCTGCGTTGCTCAGGCCCTTGGCAACACAATAAAAAAACGCGCAAAATATGTTGACTTTGTTTTAGGCCCTCTTAACTATCACTCAATAGGAGAGATAATAGACAACATAGCAAAACAAGAAGAAAAAGAATTTGCCATAGACATCTCTATCCCAACTGTTTCAAAATTTGACCTTCTGCCACAAAACAAGTCGTCAAGCGCGACGTCATTTTTGGCAATTCAAGAAGGTTGCAACAAATTTTGCTCATATTGCGTTGTTCCATTCACCAGAAACAGAGAATTTTCAAGACCTATTAAAGACGTGATTGAAGAAGCAAAACGCCTTATAGACACAGGCACATTAGAGCTTAACTTACTTGGGCAAAACGTTAATGGATACCACGGCGTAGGAGCAGACGGGCAAGAAAAAGATTTGGCGTATTTAATGCATGAGCTTGCAAAACTTGATGGCTTAAAAAGATTGCGCTACACAACGTCATACCCATCAGAGATGAATGATAACATCATATCTTGTCATGGTGAGCTAGATATTTTAATGCCATATATGCATTTGCCTGCTCAATCTGGCAGCAACAATGTCTTAAAGGCAATGCGTCGCCGTTATGACATCTCTCAATACTTAAACGTGGTAGAAAAACTAAAAAAAGCAGACCCTCTAATTGGCATGTCATCTGACTTTATTGTTGGCTTTCCTTCAGAAACAGATCAAGACTTTAAGAATACACTAGAACTAGTAAAAGAAGTTGAATATATTCAAGCTTTCTCTTTCAAATATTCTCCGCGCCCTCAGACAAAAGCAGCATTGATGGAAGCTCAAGTCCCAGAAGAAATAAAATCAGAAAGATTAACCATTTTGCAAGATTTATTGTTTTATTATCAAAAAAAGTTTAATGAATCTTGCGTTAACAAAACAATGAGCGTTTTGTTTGAAGAAGTTTCTACAAAAGGAGACGTTTTATTTGGCAGAACCCCATATATGCAAAGTGTTCACACAACTGCTGACAAATCTTTCTTAAACAAAATTATAGATGTTAACATAACAGAGGCAACTCTAAACTCATTAAAAGGAAAAATATGATGACAGAACTTAAGTTTGAGCTTTTTAATAACGCATTAATCCAACAGCTTGTTGGCGCACATGACAGCAACTTAAGACTAATTGAAAAAATCTTGCACGTCGAGATTGCTTTTTTTGGCAATGAAATAACCATAAACGGACCAAAAGACAAAGTTGAGCAAGCAAAAACAGCAATTGATATTCTTTATGAAAAAGCATCTAGAGGCATTAATATAAATCAAGAAGAAATTAAAGCCGCAGTTAGGCTTGGCGATGAGCCAGAAAGCAAAATGGACGCCAAAGAAATGGCAGAAATTGTCTTAAAAACAAAAAAACGCCACATCTACCCACGTTCTGCAACTCAGGCAACATATATTCAAACCATGATGGACAATGAGCTTGTTTTTGGCCTTGGCCCTGCTGGTACTGGTAAAACATATTTGGCAGTTGCCCTTGCAGTTGCAATGATGCTTGAGGGCAAAATAGATAAAATTATTTTATCTCGCCCAGCCGTTGAAGCGGGTGAAAACCTAGGCTTTCTTCCTGGCGACTTAAAAGACAAAGTAGATCCATATTTGCGCCCATTATATGACGCATTATATGAAATGCTACCTGCAGAAACAGTTGATAAAAAGCTTGCAATCGGCGAGATTGAAATTGCACCGTTAGCATTTATGCGCGGCAGAACACTTTCAAACGCGTTTGTAATTTTAGATGAGGCACAAAACACAACTCCAATGCAAATGAAAATGTTTTTAACTCGTTTGGGTGAAAACTCAAGAATGGTAATCAATGGTGACCTAAGCCAAGTAGACCTTCCAAAAGGTGTTGAATCTGGTTTGCGTGAAGCAACAAGAATATTAAAAAAAGTAGAGAATATTGGCGAAGTTGAGTTTTCTTCAAAAGACGTTGTCCGTCACGGTTTGGTTGCAAAAATCGTTAAGGCGTATGAGGATAATGTAGCCAAATGAGCATAATTGAATACTCACTCATCATAGATGACAATAGCTGGGAAGATTCCCTTAAAGATTATCAAGAAATTGCTGATAACGTTTTTAATACAACGATGGAACACATTGTAACAGAGTTTGACCTTGAGCTTTTTGACTTTGAAAAAGACTTTAATTGCAACTTAATATTAACAAACAATGCTCAAGTTCAAGAACTTAACAATCAATTTAGAGGCAAAGACAAACCAACCAACGTTTTGTCTTTTGCAAATATTGACGCCGATGATTTTGAAGACAAATTAAATGATGACCAAGAAATATCATTAGGAGAAATTTTTATCGCGCTTGAGACCTTGCAAGCTGAAGCAAAAGAAAAAAACACCGCCTTTAAAAACCATTTTGCACATTTATTTATTCACGGAATCCTCCATTTATTGGGCTTTGATCACCAAGACGATGATGACGCAGAAGAGATGGAACAAATAGAGGTTGAAATTTTGCAAAAACTAGATATAATGAATCCATACGAGGAATAAAAATGTTAAAAAAAATATTTGGCAAGAAAAAAACAGAAATCAGAGAAACCATTGAAGACCTAATAGAAGACGCCGCAGAAGGAGAAGACTTCTCCGAGCACGAACAATTAATCTTAAACAACGTGCTTGACTTAAAAGACACAAAATGCTCTTCTGCAATGATATCAAGAGCAAACATTGTTGCCTTTCAAAAAGACGGAACAGTTGAAGAACTTGCAGACCTTATGATATCAAAAGGGCACTCAAGAATCCCCGTTTATAATGAATCTTTAGACGATATTGAAGGCATTGTTCATGTTATTGACTTGGTTAAATGCTTGCTAAAAGGTGAAAAACACATAAAAATATCTGAGCTACAATCTCGCTCAATAGAGTTTGTGCCTCCAACAATGCCAGTATTAGATTTATTAAAACAAATGCAAAAAGAAAAAAACCACCTTGCAATCGTCATCAATGAATATGGCGGCACAGAAGGCTTGGTTACCATTGAAGATTTGCTTGAAGAAATTGTTGGCGATATTGAAGATGAATATGACCTTGAAGAAGATTATATTATCTCTGCCCAACAAGATGGCTCTTTTATTGCAGACGCAAGGATTGACCTTGATGAATTGTTTGAAAAAACAATGATAGATTTAAGAGAAACTCTTGAAGATGATGAAGTAGAGGTTGACACCTTGGGCGGATATGTCTTTCATTTGGCACAAAAAATCCCCTCTCAAGGAGAAGAAATTGAAGTTTGCTCAGTTGAAAACAAAATTTGCTTCAAAATATTAGAAGTAGACGCAAGACGCATTAAAAAAGTAAAAATGACAAGATCTATAATACCTACAACTCCGCAAGAACAATAAACTCGCACACTTAGAAAAATCAATCCCATATATATAATATATATGGGATATTTTCTATTTGCATTATTATTTGTTACATCAATTACATGACTATGACCAAAAGCAATCTATTTTTCAAAGATCAAGCAACGTTCAATCCCAGCCAAATCTTTTATTATTTTTATGCATTTATAATCAGCAAATATTTCAACAACGCTTTGCGATTGATTATAGCCAACCTCAAGATAAATTCTACCACCATCATTTAATAAGTCTTTTGCTATTTTTGCAATTTGCCTATAATCCCTAAGACCATCAGCTCCTCCATCAAGAGCAAGTATTGGGTCATATTTTTTAACCCCAACGTCTAATGTCTCAATAACACTTGTTTCAATATATGGTGGATTTGACGTTATTATATCAAATTTCTCGTTTATTGGCAAATCAAACCAAGACGCGTTTATAAATTTGCATCTATTAAAAACCTTCAAACTTTTCGCGTTTTCTTTGGCAACTTCAAGAGCTTTCGTTGAAATATCAACTCCTACCCCACGCATATTCTCAACATCTGCTAATATTGATAGCAATATGCAACCAGAGCCAAGCCCAAGGTCTAAAATATTTTTTACCCCTTTTTCTTTTGCAAATAATATTGCGTCTTCAACCAAGCACTCTGTATCTGCCCTTGGGGTCAAGACGTCTTCTGAGACCATAAACATATGCTTATAAAAACCACGCTCGCCAATAATTTTGTCGACAGGTTTCCCGAGCTCTTTTTCTTTGATTAAGTCATTTATATCAAGATTATTTTTAATGGCATATTCTTTTAATAAACTATCTTCTAATCTGCTCATTAATATTATGCTGCTTTTATAATTGCAGATAGTTTTTCAAAAGCTTTCTTCTCAATCTGGCGCACACGCTCACGACTAACATCAAGCTCGCCTCCAATTTCTTCTAAAGTTTTTGGATTGTCAACAAGCATTCTGTTTTTTATAACAAATTGCTCTCTATCATTTAATTTTGCCAAAGCATCATATATTGACTTAGATTTGATTTTGCGTTCTTCTTTAGCAATATATTTTGCCTCAAGGTTTGCTTTAGAATCAACTAGTGTGTCAATAAGCTCAAGCTCTCCCTCTTCGCCGATAGAAACATTTAATGATGCATCGCCATTAATACGAGAGTTCATCTCAACCACTTCAGATGGGGTAACATTTAGTCTATATGCAATCTCATTTATATCCGTGTCATCCAAAGATTTTTTTTGATAAAGACCAAGCTTTGCTTTTATTTTATTAAGATTATAAAAAAGTTTTTTATGAGCAACTTTTGTGCCCAGTTTTACCAAAGACCAAGACTTTAAGACAAAGTCATTAAGAGCTGCCTTTATCCACCACATTGCATATGTAGACAATCTAACCGGCTTTGAGATATCAAAACTTTTAATCGCTTGCATAAGACCCAAGTTTGCCTCAGAAATCAAATCTGCAATTGGCAAACCATAATGACGATATGAAAACGCCATTTTTGCAGAAAGCCTAAGATGAGACATTGTTAACTGCTGTGCTGCTGAAACATCATCACTTTCTTTATATGCTTGCAAAAGCTCTTTTTCTTTTTCTAAAGAAAGCATAGGGATTTTCTTAATCTGCTCCAAATAAAAAGAAAGACTGCCCTCATCAACAATTGCAGGCAAATTATTTTTATAAGAACTAACAACCAAAGAATTTTGCATATATTTTCATCACTCCTAATATCAATATAGGATTAATTGCTTCTTATTGCAACCACCCAAAC
>CAYJIO010000065.1:0-5506 GCA_964370255.1 uncultured Azospirillaceae bacterium | reverse complement strand
TTTTATTATTGCGGAATAAAAATAAATGGCTTAAAATTTGTTTTATGAATAAAAATATATATAACATTTCTGCAACGCTTGATTTTCATGCTTATTTGGCAGAAAAATTTGCTATGGAATATAAAGACAAGCCATTAGAATTGTCTGATGTGTTGTTTTTGATGCCATCTAAGAGGGCGGTTTCTTCTTTGCGTAATGCTTTTTTGCAAGTTTTTGAGCTAAAGCCAATGATTTTGCCACAAATTATGGCGGTTTCTGATTTTGATGAAGATGAGCTTTTGTTAAAAGTTGATAATTTTTCTGATATCAAACAAGCAATGAGTAATGATGAAAGAATGTTTTATTTTATAAGACTTATTATGCAAAAACACGGCGTTAATCTTAATCAGGCATATCAATTGGCAATGGAGCTTTCTTCTATGTTTGATGAGGCAACAAATCTTGGGGTTGACTTAAGTGCTTTGATGGAGATTATTCCTGATGATTTTTCTAAGCACAAGCAAGAAATGTTTGAGTTCTTAAAAATCTTAACCCAAAACTGGCCGCTTATTTTGGCAGAAAAAGATATGATTGATAACACTCACAGAAATAAGCAAATTTTGCAGATTTCTGCACAAAATATCTTAAAATCTGGCAAAAAAGTTGTTTTTTGCGCAATTTCCGCACCATTTTTGGCAATTAAGGAGTTTTTGAAAACTTTTATAACCTCAGCAGATGCACAAATATATTTTTATGGCATTGATATGTGCTTAAATGATGATGAGTGGCAAAATATGTCTGATATTCACCCAAGTTTTGAAAACAAGCAAATGCTTGATTATCTAGAAATTGATAGAAAAGAGCTTGTTAATATTGGTTTTGATGAAATTAAAGACAAATTTATATCAGAGCTTATGAGGCCTGCTCAAACATCTGATGCTTGGCAAAATATTGATAAAAAGTTGGTAGCTTTTTTTGAAAATATCAATTTTATAGAGGCTGAGAACTTGTCTGATGAGGCTTTGAAAATTGCGATATTAATCAAAAAACATATTGATGAAGACAAAGAAGTTGCGCTTGTTTGTCCTGACAGAAATTTATCTAGGCGCGTTTGTTCTGAGCTGAAGCGCTTTGATGTTGAGGTTGATGACACAGCAGGAAGACCCTTGTTGACAACAGCGCTTGGGGTTTTTATGCGTCTTGTTTTAGAAAATGTTTGTAATGGTTGTGATGTGGTATCTTTTTTGTCTTTGGTTAAGCACCCATATTTTACCAACAAAAGTTTTGTTAAGGAATATGAAAGAGTTGTGTTGCGCCATAAAAAAGAAGATGAAGAGTTGAGTTTTGCCGCGCAGTCAATAAAAAATGGGCTTGTTTTGCCTGAGAGGGCGTCTTTAAAAGAAATGTTATCTTGCCACATCAAGCTTTGTCAAGTTTTTTGCGAAAAGTTATTTGTAAAAGAAGAGGGGAGAATTGCTGCGCAGTTGTTTTCTGGCATTTTGGAAAATTCTTATTTGATTGATGATGTATCTTTGAGTGACTATAAAGATTATTTTGATACCTTGATTAGTGGTGTTGCGGTTAGAAATATGTATAGCACACACCCAAAGATTAAAATTTTAGGGCCAATTGAGGCAAGGTTTAATAAGTTTGATGTGGCGATTATTGGGGCTTGTAATGAGGGAATGTGGCCAATGGCTGCAAATGCCAATCCATGGCTTTCTGATAGTATGAAAAAAGAATTGGGATTGCAAACCCACTCTTATAAGGTTGGGATTAATGCGCTTGATTTTGCCTCTATATTGGCATCAGACAATGTTTATATTTCAAGGTCTATAAAGGTTGATGGCACACCACAGGTAAAGTCTAGATTTTTGTTGAAATTAGATGCTTTGACAAAATTGCTTGACTATGAAAATGACGGAAAAGTTGATTATATTTATAAAAAAATGGCAAATTTGATTAATAAACCGCAAAAATTTGAAAATATTGAGCCTCCAATGCCAAGGCCAAAAGTTGAATTTAGACCAAAAGAGATTTCTGCATCACAAGTTGAAACATTAATTAAAGATCCGTATGCAATATATGCCAAAAAAATATTAAAATTATATAAATTAGATGACATTAACCAAGAGCTTGATGCAAGTGATTATGGCACAATAATTCATGAGATTTTAGAAGAATTTTATAAGCAAAATAATACGCATTTTCCGCCAAATGCCAAAGAGCAAATGATGGCAATTGGTGAGGCGAAGTTTTTGAAATATGGGCTGAAGCCAGAAGTGCAAATTTTTTGGAAAGCAAGATTAAACAAAGTGATAGAGAGAATTATTAAAGCTGAACATCAATATTCTGTTGATGTTTCTAAAAGACATTCTGAGATTTCTTCTTCTCTTTGTTTGGGTGATTATACAATAAGTGCCAAGGCTGATAGAATTGATGAGCTAAATGACGGAAATATAAATATTATTGACTATAAAACGGGCGGAGTTAAGAGCAAAAAAGAAATATATGCAGGATATGCACCGCAGTTGCCTGTTGAAGGACTTATATTTGCAGAGCATTTTAATACAGACGTTTCAAACCTTATATATTGGCAGTTGGGCAAAAAAGAGGCAATGTTTAATGATGATTTGGACGCTTTGTTTTTGAAAACAAAAGAAAGGCTTTTGGAGCTTTTAAGCGCGTATGAAGATGAAGATGTTTTTTATCAATCTTGCCCTGATGCAGATTATATGCCAAGGTTTTCTGACTATGAGCATTTGGCGCGCTTAAAAGAATGGGCGGTTAAGGGGGATTTTGATGACTGATTTTTTTGAGATGAGAAAATCTATTGGCAATGTGGCAACCGCAGAGCAGCAAAAAGCATCTAATCCAAAAGACTGCGTTTGGGTTGAGGCGAGTGCTGGAACTGGCAAAACAAAAATATTGTCTGATAGGGTGTTGCGACTTTTGTTGTTGGGAGTTAATCCGTCTAAGATATTGGCGCTTACATATACAAAGGCAGCAGCGGTTGAGATGAGCGAGAGGATTTATCACAGGCTGTCTAATTGGGTGTCTGCAAATGATGATAAGATAAAAAAAGAACTATACTCTTTGCTTGGTTATGATGTTGATGAGGCAATGGTCGTTAATGCGCGCAGGCTGTTTGCAACAATTTTGGATGCGCCAATTAATATTAGGGTTATGACAATTCATGCTTTTTGCCAAGAGATATTAAAAAGATTTTCTTTTGAGGCAAAAGTCTCTCCTTATTTTGAGGTGATTGATGAGATTAGGGCAAAAGAGATTACGCAAAATATAAAATCAGAGATTTTGGTTGATGAGGAGTTGTATTCTTCTATTGCATATTTGTCTGAGAACACAACTGAAAATGGTTTTTCTGATATTTTAAAAAGCATTATAGACAACAGAACAAAATTGTCAAAAAACAACAACATAAAAGAGCTTGATGTCGATTTTGCTCCCAAACTGAATATTGATATGCAAGGGCTTGAGTTTGATGATTTTAAGTTAAAATATTTGACTAAAGATGGCGGTATCAGAAAAAAAATGTCTGAAGAAGATGCTCAAATTGCGCAAGAAGTTTTGGATTATGACAACAAATTAAAAACACTTAATTTATATTTGGCAAGCAAGGCGGTTTTTGAGATTGGCTCTAAGTTTGTTGAAAAATATGAGGCATATAAAAAAGAAAACTCTTTAATGGATTATGAGGATTTAATTTTTTGGACTAATAAATTATTACAAGATGATGGTGTTTCTGAGTGGGTTTTATACAAGCTTGATGGAGGTATTGATCATATATTAATTGATGAGGCGCAAGATACATCATATAATCAGTGGAATATAATATTGTCTATTGCAGAAGAGTTTTTTGCATCTAAAAACAGCAAAACACTTTTTGTGGTGGGGGACAGAAAACAGTCTATATATAGCTTTCAGGGTGCTGATGTCAAAAATTTTGATGAGATTAAGAAATATTTGTTTGCAAAAAATAATGAGTTTAAGGAGATTAACTTAAAAGTGTCTTTTCGCTCAACAGCTCCTATCTTAAACAATGTTAATAATGTTTTTAAAAAACAAAATTTATCTCACACACCATATAGGGTTGGTGATCAGGGAGAGATTTATGTTTGGGATTTGATAACTTCTGATAAAAAAGAAAAGAAAGAATGGAGTTTTTCAAAAGAGCGTAATTCAAAAGAAAGTGCGTCTCAAAAATTGGCAAAAAAAATTGCCTTAAAAATAAAAACCATGGTTGATGATGGTTATGTTTTGCAGTCTAAAAAACGCGCTGTTAAATATCAAGACTTTTTGATTTTGGTGCAAAGAAGAAACTCTTTTGTTGATGAGCTTGTAAGAGAGATGAAGTCTTGCGGGGTTAGTGTCTTGGGAGTTGATAGGCTTTCTTTGTTGGAGCAGATTTGTGTGCTTGATTTTATTGCTTTGGCAAAATTTTTGTTGTTGCCGTCAGATGACTTGAGCCTTGCTTGCGTGTTGAAGTCGCCAATATTTGGGCTTGATGATAATGACTTGATGGAGCTTTGCATAAACAGAGACAAGGCAAGTTTGTATAATCGCTTGCGAGATAATCAGAAGTATGAAGGTGTTTATGAAACTCTTAAAACTCTTTTGAATATGGCAGATTATGTGCGTGTGTTTGAGTTGTTTTCTTATGTCTTAAACAACTTGGAGGGTAGAAAGAAAATTATATCTAGGCTTGGGTATGAGGCGATTGACGCAGTTGATGAGTTTATGAACCTGACTATTGCTTTTGAAAAAGACAATATTGTATCATTACAAAATTTTGTTGATTGGATTGAAAAAGATGAGATTCAGATTAAGCGTCAATTAGAAACAGGTGTTGATGCTGTGCGTATTATGACAGCGCACGGCTCAAAAGGATTGCAAGCGCCAATTGTTATTATGCCAGATACGGTTAGGGTGCCGAAGTCTAGCAAAAAAGCCAAGATGCTTTTTGATGAGGGAATGCTTTATCCGCTTTCTTCAAGCTATTATCAAGATGATGCAGAGGCAATGTTAGAAAAAATTAAAGATGAAGAGTTTTATGAATATCAGAGGCTTTTGTATGTGGCATTAACAAGACCAGAAGATATTTTGCTTGTTTGTGGATATTCAAACACAGATAAAATTGATGAAAATTGTTGGTATAATAGCATTAAAAACTCAGTTGCAGAAATTGGCTTTAGGGACGAAGATGGGCTTTGTTATAAAAATGTGCAAGAAATTAAAGTTGAGGCAAAGAGAGAAAAGAAAAGCAAAGATTTTGAGATTTTTGATACAGGCTTTTTGTTTTCAAAAGCAAAAAAAGTTGAGTTTGATGCCAAACCATATGCGCCATCAAAAATGGGCGAAGATGAAGAAGAATTTGAGCTTAATCCCGATAATCAAAAATTTATAAAAGGTTTGGCGATTCATAAAATTTTGCAATATATGAAAGAATTTGATAAAGCAAAAATTGGTGATTTTTTAAGAAGCTATAATCTTAATCCTGCACTTGAAG
>CAYJIO010000064.1:0-5540 GCA_964370255.1 uncultured Azospirillaceae bacterium | reverse complement strand
AAGAGTTAGCACAACCAACAACTAAGCAAAATACAAGACTACAAATGCTGATAGAGAAACAGCCAGACGGTATGAAATCGCCAAACCTTGCAGACAGTGGTGTAATGGCTTTCTTCCCTCTACAAGGCGACACAGAGGTATTAACAGGAACATACGGGATGTAAAACATGGACAAACTAAAAAAATCACCAGACATTGAATGCATGAGCAACTATTATGACTTAGTCAGCGACATTCTCGGCGGTGAGAGGCAAATCAAAGAGAAAAAAACTAAATACTTACCACTTTTTCCGAGTGAATCGACTTTAAGTTCTGAGCATTATAAATATCGCTTACAACTCGCAAAGTTTACAAATATTTTCCGAGATACATCGGAAGCTTTGTCGTGCAAGCCGTTTGAGAACAAGATAACAATCGCTAAAAAAGAAGGTGATAAAAACGCTGAGTTTTTAGATGAGTTTGTAAAAGACGTTGACGGTGCTGGTAATGACCTAACAACGTTTTCAGCTTTGACATTTTTTAATGCTGTCAACTACGGTATGGATTGGATATTTGTGGACTATCCTTCAACAGAGGGTACAGCTATGAGTATTGCCAAAGCTAAAAGTATGAACCTTAAACCTTACTGGACACATATCATGGCTAAGAACGTTCTAGCTGTTGAAACTTTGTTCAAAGGTTCAAAGGAGATAATCTCATATTTTAAATATCTTGAAACTACTTACGGTGATGAACCTAAAAAAGTTAGAGAATATTTTTTAACAGCTGAGAATAAGGTCGCTTGGCAATTGTGGATTGAGAATGAGGATAAAACTGACAATGAGAACGAGTTTATTCTTGTTGGTGAGGGTGTACTAACTATCGATGAGATACCTGCTATTCCGTTCTTTACAGGACGTAGAGATGGTAGGAGCTTTAAACAATACCCACCTATGGAAGATGCTGCAAACTTACAAATTACTCTTTACCAAGAAGAAAGTGCTCTTGAGTACACCGTATGGCTTGCAGGGTATCCAACTTTGGCAAGTGAGGGGCAACCAGTAATTGACCCAGCAACTAATAAACCAGTAGAGGTTAGGAACGGTCCTTCGGCTGTGTTATACGGTACTAAAGTTGCAAGTGGTGGTACGAGTAAATGGTATTATGTTGAACCGAATGCAAACTCTATGGAGTTCTTGAAGAAAAACATAGACAGAACAAAAACTGACCTGCGTGAATTGGGTCGTCAACCGTTGACAGCTTTGAGCTCACAATTAACAACGGTGACAACATCAATCGCAGCTGGTAAAGCTAAAAGTGCTGTTAAATGTTGGGCGTACGCATTCCAAGACGCACTACAAAACGCATTACGCTTAACTTTTAAATGGCAAGGTATCGCAGACTATGAGCCAGAGGTGGTTGTATTTACTGGGTTCGATGAGGTACTTGCTAACGACAAATATATTGATGCTTTGACAGACGCTCGTGTACGTGGTGACATATCACGTGAAACGTTGTTGACTGTTTATAAGCAAACTGGGATTTTACCTGCGACTTTCGATTTGGCAACAGACACAGCTAACCTGCTAAAAGAGATTAACGTAGGTCAAAATGCACCTGACGTAGAGGACGATGTAAACCCTACTGACGGTGATAAATTAACTAAAAACGGAGAAGAAAATGAGTAATATACCAGTATGGAAAATGAATGAAGATGGTGTTGTCGAGATGAAAGACGGTAACCCTGTATTTATTGACAGTAAAGGTGAAGAAAGAACTGTAACAGCCGATAAAATTACGAGTATGAATAGAGAAGCTATGATTACTCGTCAAGCTAAAGAGGCTTTAGAGTTGAAACTTAAAGACTATGACGGTCTTGACGTGAATGAAGCACGTGCAGCAATTGAGGCTGTTAAGACTATGGGTAAATCTGACGAAAAGTTGGAAACTATCAAAGCTGAGATGCTTAAACAGCATGAAACTAAGATGGCTGAGAAAGATACAGCTTTTAAAACATTGCAAAGTCGTTTTGATGACCTACTGATTCAAAACGCTTTCAGAACAATTTGGCTGTTCCAGCTGATATGTTCCAAGCTGCGTTTAAAGACAATCTTAAAATCGTAGATGGTGAGTTGATTGTTGTGGATAAAGCTGGTAACAGAATACCTAGTAAAGAAAGTTATGGTGAAATGGCTAGTGTTGAAGAAGGTTTGAGAATACTTGCTGAAAATCATCCGTCAAAAGATACAATTCTTAAAGCTGATGTACCAACGGGTAGTGGTTCTACTGGTTCTGGTAATGGAACAGGTAAAAGAACTATCACTCGTGATGAATTAGCAGCATTAGAACCTGCTAAAGCAGCTGAAGCAGCTAAAAATATGAGAGAGGGTAAACTTACATTAATTTAATACTTGACAGGTATGATAAATTGTGTAATACTGTATTTGCCTTATTAAATTAAGGAGCACCAGGCGGGATAGCCTATATTCAACTTGGTGCTCTTTTGCACCAAAAGTAAAAGAAGTTTAATTTTTATGAAAGGTGTATAAAATGGCTAATATTTTAAATCCATTTATTCCAGAAATGTACCAAGCTCTTGAAGAAGTTTCTCGTGAACTTACAGGCTTTTTACCTTCTGTGAACAGAAACGCAAGTGCTGCACGTGCAGCAATCGGTGAACCTATTAGAGTTCCTATTAGTGTTCCACACGCAGTTAAAGATACAGTAGTATCTATGGCTATGAACGAACCAGATGATTTCAGACTTGATAACGAAACAATCTTGATTACTAAATCTCGTTCTTACGAATTTGGTTTGACAGGTGAAGAATATCGTGGACTACAAAACGGTATTTCTGTAAACAACGTTATCACAGGACAAATCAAACAAGGTATCCGTATGTTGGCAAACGAAATGAATGCTGACGTTGCTGCTGAAGCAGCTGTAAACGCTTCTAAAGCGGTAGGAACTGCTGGTACAACTCCATTTACAGACAAAACAACTGATGATTATGCAGCTGTATATAAAGGTCTTGTAGACAATGGAGCTCCTATGACTGACTTGTCATTGGTAGTCGACACAACTGCTGGTATGAACATCAGAACAATCCCTGGTTTGATTAAAGCTAACGAAGCTGGTACAACTATGACTTTACGTCAAGGTGAACTAGGAAACGTGTTCGGTATTTCTACTAAAGAATCTGCTGGTATCGTAACTTTTGCTGCTTCAACAGCAACAGCTACTTTGAACGCAGCTGTGGTAGGTGCAACAGAACTTACAGTTAAAACTGGTTCTGGTTCATTGAAAAAAGGTGATTTCATTAAAATCGCTGGTGATTCAAATGTATATGGTGTAATGGAAGATGTATCAATCTCTGCTAACGCTAAAATCAAACTTTCAAGAGCCGGTCTAAGAAACGCTGTTGAAGCTGATGCAGCTGTAACAGTTGTTGGTGATTCTGTACGTAACGTAGCATTCAACCAAAACGCTATTCAACTTGTTGTTAGAGCTCCTGAACTTCCAGGTGGTGATGACATCGCTGTTGATAACTATATGTTGGTTGACCCACGTTCAGGTATGCCATTTGAAATCCGTGTTTACAAAGGTAAACGTAAGATGTCAATGGAAGTATCTGCTGCATGGGGTGTTAAAGCTATCCAACCAGAACACATCGTTGCCTTGTTAGGTTAATGATTGACAAAGCTAGGGGTTAAACAACCCCTAGCTATCTTTAAATTATTAGGAGAAAAATAATGAACGGTAGACTACCAACTAAAAGAGTTAAACATAAAGAACTTAAAATCGAAATGGTTATCAACGTTTCTGACTTCGACAAAGCTATTCATGAAGAAATAAAAGTTGTTGAAACTAAAGAAGTTAAAGAAACTAAAGAAGTTAAAAAAGAACCAGTAGACAACAATGCTGAGTTAGAAAAACTATTAAAATAATAAAATTAAAGAGGTGTTAAGATGTTTTACGGTACTGCAAACGGCTTTAAACAATATTTTGCTGAAAGAAATAGAGAAGTTGACCCTATTTACACTGATAGTCAAATAGAGGGTGTATTACTTGTAGCGTCTGAATGGCTTGATAATAGTTATAGTGATAAATGGGTGGGATTAAAAACTGGTGGTTTTGAACAATCGAGAAGTTGGCCAAGACAAGCAGCTGTTGAAAATACCTACCCTTATCACACATATCCACCCACAGAAATTCCTAAAAAAGTTGAATACGGAACGTATGAGGCTGCTATAAGACAATTGAATGAACAAGGTTATCTGTTAAAAGACTTCACACCTAACCAATATGATTCTGTATCAGTTGTCGGTGCTGTATCTGTGCAATATAACAGGTCTTTAAGTAGCTCTGGTTTTATACAGAATGAAATTCCAATAATTGGTAACTTGTTAAAAAGTTTGATTGATAGTTCGACTAGTAATGATACAGTTATATCAGGGAGTTGTTATCGATGAATTTTTATAAAGACCTTCAAAAAGTAGCTTCCGACGTTCTTAACACATTTAACCAAGGTGATATAAAACTTGTTAAATTTGAGGACGTAATTAGCTATGATGAAGATGGCTCTGTGATTGAACCGACTCCAGATAACCCTGCTGAAAAACAAGAGGTTTTTTATCAGCTTAAAGGTTCTGTCAGCGGTGTTAGTTGGAAGTATATAAGTAGTGGTTTTGCAACTCAATCTGATTTGGAGTTGACGGTAGCGGTTTTAGCAGATAAAACCATATCTATCGATGACTATGTTCAAATAGACGGAGTGAGTTATAAAATTATTGAAGATGTATCAACACCAAGTGCTGGTGTTCCTGTCGTATGGAAATTCGTAATCCGTAAAGGGGGTTAAATGGCTACCACCTTAGATAAATTATATCTCCTATCCATTCCTGAAATTCAAGAGGCTTTTCTTGGAGCAATGGCTGCTGTTGTTGACAGGGCAATCATTGTGGAAATGGAAGAAGCCATAAAAAATAATGACATTGAGGCTTTATATAGTGCAAGCGGTTTTTCTCCAGCTGTTCTTGCCCCTATTTTGGATAGAATTGAAAGTGTCTACAAACAATCCGCAGAGTATCAAGTTGGTTTATGGCCCAATACTGTCAACACCCCTTTTGGCAAACGACATCCTATATTTAATATTAGAAATTTAACCGTGGAGAACGAGTTAAAAAATCATGCGTCTGAGTTCATTAAAGATGTTGAAACAAGTGTAAAAACTGCAATAACTGACACATTGGTAGACGGTCAAATGCGAGGTATTAACCCACGTTCAACAGCTTTAAACATTGTCGGACGGATAAACCCTTTGACTAAGAAACGTGAGGGTGGTGTTATTGGATTGACCGCTAATCAAGTTAAATGGAGTGTTAGTGCTAGGATATATTTGGAGAATTTAGACGAGAAATACTTAGAACTTGGTTTACGTGATAAAAGATTTGATAGCGTGGTTCAAAAAGCTATCAAAGAGGGTAAGAAATTAAATACTGATACGATTGATAAACTTATCAACGCGTATAATCAAAAAGCTTTAAAATGGCGTGCTAATA
>CAYJIO010000063.1:0-5574 GCA_964370255.1 uncultured Azospirillaceae bacterium | reverse complement strand
TGCAATCAAGATGGCTTGACTGTGGGAACTAAGAAGCCCTCAAAGAAACAAACTTCACTTCGGTGGAGTCCGTGAATAAAGCAACTCGCTCAATAAGCGGGACTGTTCTTTGACAGTTTCTTAGCTCCACCACCCATTTAATTTTGGGTGGTATTTTAATTGTAGGGACGCCCCTTGCGGGTGTCCACAAAAAGGAGCAAAACTGATGAAAAACAAAAAACCAAACCTTAATAAATATGAAAACATAAATTCAAACGAAAATGCTGATTTTGAAAAATCTTACAAAGACGCCATAAGGCTCTTAGGACACTTGCAAAACAGATTACAACAATTAGCAGCAAGCCACAAAGCAATCGCAGAAAAAGAAAGTGGTGGTCATTGACCACCACTGCTGCAACAAATAATTTTATAAAGCTCTATAACTCACTAATAAAAATCCTTCCGTCTTTTATCTCACACTCTCCCCCAATAGGAATTGTAATGATTGGAGTTGTGTGCCCAAAAGACACATTTGCAATAACAGGAATATTATCAAGCTCTGGCAAAGATTTTATAATTTTCGTTAAAAACTCTCTATCAACCATATTGGCTTTTTGAAAACGCCCAATAACGATTCCCCTAACCAAAGCAAAGTCTGGCATTTGTATCAACGCCTGTAATTCTTGCTTAAACGTGTGCAACAAATCTCCGCCAAACTGCTCCAAAAACAAAATACTATTTTTAATCTCTGGCATATACTTTGTGCCGCGCAACAAACCCATTAAATGATTGTTGCCGCCAACAATTTTGCCTTTTGCATTACCTTCATTAACCACCCAATGCCCATCATCTTTTATAAAGTCTCTGTTTTCTTGATCCAAAAACCACAAATCATCAGACCATTCCAAGCAAGGTAGAATCTCAAACTTTTCATTTAAAATCAAAGCCTTCTTAAAATATTCTAATGTATAAGAAAAACCTTTTTGCATTCCAAAAGAAGAAAAATGCGGCCCAGAATATGTAATCAACCCTGTTTTGGCATAAATTGCATTGCAAAGTGCCGTAATATCAGAATAACCACAAACGATTTTTTGATTATTTTTTATAATATCATAATCAATATAATCCAAAATCTCAGTTGTTGAATAACCACCAATAGCTGTAAATATTGCATCAACACTTGGGTCTAAAAAAGCATCATGCAAATCATCGATTCTAGACTTTATAGAAGATGTCAAAAACTCATCACACTCTTCAGCGTTTTTGCCATAACTAACCGTAATACCAAGCTCTTCAAAGCGCTTTATGGCAATGTTTCTGCAATCCTCGGCAATAATTTTAAGACTTCTGGCCGGAGCAACTACCCTAATATGAGACCCAGCCCCAAGTTTTTTGGCAATCATAAGCTTATCTCAAAACAGAAAGCATATCAGATGCCCTGTTCTTAATGCTAGAAGAGCTATCAGAATTTGCAATCATCTCAAATATCTCAATTGCTTTCTCTTTGTTGCCAGCTTTAAGATAAGACGCAGCCAACAATTCATAAGCACTATATTTCCAAGAATTATTATTATCAAAAAGCGGGCGCAAAACTTCTTCTACCTCTATAGTTTTTTTGCCATCTACCATTTGTGACGCCAAAATCATTCTGGCGCTATCAACAACAGAGCTGTCAGCATCTTTATTATCAATAACGCTCAAAAGTTTTTCTTGCGCCTCAGCGTTTTTGCCTTGCGCTTTTAATATAGAAGCCTCTTCAATCATAGCAAGGCCAGACAAAAAGCCCCCCTCCGCAACAATATTGGCAAATGATGCTAGCGCAAAGTCATTATTTCCGGTTGCTTTTAGCGTCATCGCTTGAGAATATTGAGCTGTTTCTTCTTGATTATTTTTTATCTTAAAATAAGAATAGACCTCAACAATAATCGTAACAAGTAAAATTGCAGCCATTGTAGCAATAACATAAACACCATATTTATCCCACAATTTTTTAAGATTATCATTTTTCAAATCTTCTTCAATTTCTGTAATAAAGCTATCTTTTTCGATTTTATTTTTCATTATTTATTCCTTGTTATTTGGTTAATTAAAAACTTCTTAAGCCATTTAAGATCTTTTAATGGCATTTTTTTTGCAAAAACAATTACATTGTCGTCTGAATATATTGCAATATAATTTCTATTTGTTGTGGGATTATACTCAATATCAACAGATTTTATGTCTTTTTTTTGTATTTCGGTTACTTTTTTATTAAAAAACGTATATTTATCTACTTTTACTAATTTAAGCTTTTTAATCACTAGTTTGTCTTTTTTTGCAAACAAAAAAGAGCTAACCAATAGCACAACAAACACTGCAACATATAGCTTAAAAACAATTGCAAACACACAAGCCAACAAAACAACAATAGATAAAAAGGCATTAAAAATATCAAACCAAAACTTCTTTGCTTTTAATATAAACTTGTCTCTTTTTCTAACATAGTCTATTGTTTTTGGCAGATACTCATATCTATCATACTCATCAACAACACTTCCGTCTTTTACTTGTTCTATAATAGACTTGTTCATATTCTTCACAGTAACAAACTCAAGCTCGCCTTCTTTCTCATCAATACAATCAAGTTTCAACACTTTTGCATATTCTATCCATTTTGCCCTCAACCCTTTTGATGATGTTGAGATATATAAAGGAACATTCTTTTTATAATCTTTATGAATAAGCTCTATAATATATCTATTTTTTGCAATAAAACCAATATGTATGAACTCAACCCTTGTCAACACACCCAAATATTTGTTAACATCTTCAATACAAGATCTTTTTTGCCCATATATATTATTTTCACTTAAAATAACCTTACCATCATTAAAAACAATTTTTCTATATTTTAAGGCCGAAAAAAGCAACTTGCAAAAAGAAAAGAAGCCAATAATAATTATGATTACATCAAAAATTATAGGAGACATAATAAAATTAACATTAGAAGAAGGCTCTAGCCCCACAAATATTTTTTCTTGCGACTGCCCAATGCCAAAAAGCTCAAAAACTCCAAGCAAAATAAGCAAAACAGAAAAAACAATCCCCAAAGAGAACAAAAACAAAGGTTTTCTGTCAACCTCAACACCTTCATTTTCATTTAACTTCATCTCAAAATTATAACTATAATATTCTTTTGCTTTCATGTCATTAAACCTCTTGATTTATTTTTATTTTAATTTAACATATTAAACATCAAAACACAAAAAAAGGATTTTGTAAATGAAAATAAACAAGAAAAAAACAACTTTTATAATATTTATTGTTTTTGCAATAATAGGATTTGGATATTACATATATAAAAACCCTCAATTACTCAATAATATCCACATTTTCCAAGCTCAATCAACCAACAAGGCAGATAAAATAAACTCATTGCAAAATCAAATAAATGTCTTAAGCCAAAAAATTGCTCAAATTCCTAACTTTGAGACAAAGGCAGACAAAGCTCACATTATCAATTTAGAAGAAAAAATAATAGATATAAACCAAAGATTAAACAACATAAGCAAAAAAACCAACACAAATGCCTTAATCTTAACTGCGTCAATAATGCTAAGGCAAGAGGCATTATCAGGCAACTCTATTAAATCTCAAACATATTTACTAGAAAACCTGTCAAAAAACGAGCCCCAGCTTCAAACAGAGATAAACATAATAAAAAACACTCCAAACCAACAAGTGCTATCAGATGAAATGATTATAGCTGATTTTAATAATTTTTATCAAGACGCCATAGCCCAGCAAAAAGCTGATTTTGAAAGAACTCAAAAAAGCAGCATAAAAACCAAATTAGACAATTTTATAAAAATTAAAAAAGTAAACAAAACCAATCCAGATTTTATGCCAAATCAAGAGCTAGAAACCATAAAAAAACTCGTATATAACAAAAACTTCTCACAAGCCGTTATAAATATGCAAAAAATCAAACCAGACACACTTTATATTAATGAAAAATTAAACGATTGGCAGCATAATATAAAAACAAGAGAAAATTTGCTTAATGCCATTAATGCCATAATAGCAAAAAGCATTATTGCAATTGACATAAAACAAGAAAATAAGGAGTAAGATTATGAACAAAAAAATATATGGCTTTATAATAATCGCCATCATCCTAACAACCATTCTTTGGATGATAGATTCTAGCTCAACCGTTAACATAAATTTTTTACAAACAACAAGCAATCTTACTTTAACAAAAGCGCTGTTATTAGTTGCATTATTTGTTTTTATAATAGACACACTAGGCTCATTATTAAGAAAGCTATTTGCAAAACAAATAAAAGAAGCATGCAAGTTTAGTTTGTCTGATGCAAAAAACAATGAAGACGCTGCTATTGAAGACCTTGCAACAAGAATTTCAGACAAACTTGTTATAAACAGAAAAGATTTTGATGAAGCAATGCTCCTTGTCTTAAAAGCAATGACCACCATTACAGAAGGTGATATGGAACAAGCACAAAAAACCATGAAAAACTTAAAGAAAATAGTCGGAAACGACCCAATCTTAGACCTTTTGCAAATGAAAATATACAAAGGCCAAAAAGACTTCAAAAAAATGGATAAGCTATCTGCAAAACTTATGAAGAATGAAGACGTTCAAATGGTTGGCCTAAAAGCAGCAGTTGAATCTCAAATGCAAAAAAAGGATTTCAAAGACGCCCTAGACTCAGCAAACAAAGCATTTTCCTTAAGACAAGATTTGTACTGGGTTATTGAAAGTGCATTTGAGCTAAGAGCAAAAACAGGTGACTGGGAAGGCGCAATGCAAGTGTTTAATGCTGGGGTCAAAAAAAAGATTATCCCTCTTGCAAAACAAAAGAAAATCAAAGCAATTTTATTATTTGAGCTAGCAAAACAAGCCAAGTCCAAAGGAGATGACACAAACTTCTTCAAATTTGCAACTCAAGCATTTGAAGCAGACAAAACTTTAGCAAAAGCTGCAATTGAACTAGCAAATCACTATAAAGAAGATGACAACCAAATAAGAAAAGCAGCAAGCATCTTAACAACCGCCTGGAAGAAAAACCCAATAGATGAAATCGCTTATACATATTTATCATTGTTTGATGATAAAACAAACAAAGAAAAAATCACCAGAATGGAAAAATTTGCCCACTATAATGCAAAACGCCCATCATTAAACAACAGAATATTAGCAGAACTTTGCGCAAAAGCAGGCTTGTGGAAAAAAGCCAAAGGAGAAATTGAAGTATTTTTAATCAACAATCCCGCAACAAAAATAATCTGTCAATTAATATCTCTTTTTGAAGAAGGACACAACAACAATAAAAAAGCCGCCAAAGACTGGAAAGACAAAGCAAAGAAATCTCCTCATGATGCCCTGTGGGTTTGCAACAACTGCGAGCATGAACACAAAGACTGGCATGCAGTGTGCTCAAATTGCGGCACATTTGGAGAAGTCAGATGGCATTTATATGTTGATGAAGATGATGAGATAGACATCTTCTCAGATGGATTCTCAGACGACGACAAGGATTAATATTAAGGCGGGGCACAAACCCCGCCTTATTTTTATACGCATTGTAGGGG
>CAYJIO010000062.1:0-5663 GCA_964370255.1 uncultured Azospirillaceae bacterium | reverse complement strand
TAATCTTTGCTTATACCATGCAATTTCTGTGCCAAAATTTGTTGTGTTATTTTAGGTTTGCAAATTTAAAGTACCACCCATTGCTTAAGGTCTTATAACTTTTTATTTTTTTAAGCGCTTCATTCTTTGCAATGCTTAAAGAGTTATATTCAAAAGACTTCCACCCATTTTCATAGCAAAAAATTTTCATCTCGATTCCATCTACAAAAGTGATGATTACTTCTTTTTCTATATTTTCTGATATTTCTTTTTTGACCTCAACAACATAAGTGTTATTAAACTCTTCTATATCTTTTGGGCTAATATATCTTTTTTTAATTTCATCTTCTGTTATTGATAATACTTTTTCAATTTCAATATTCATTGCAGGGTTTGCCAAATATTTATAACCCTCTTTATAAAGATTAATCCCAACAGACATCTCTCTATGACCTTCTTTTGTTTTTATATTGTTTTTATATATAAAATAGTCTTTATCTTTTACCAAAATCTTAAAATAATCTTTGGTAGCCTCTTTGCTTTTATGCCCATAATCTGCATTTTCAAAAACATAAAAAATACTTCTTATAAACTCTGGGCTTGCATAATAATCATAATAGTCTTTAAGACGCCACAGCTCGTCTTTTTTATAAAACTCAATATCATTTATAGAAAAAGAGGTTATCTCTTTTCTTGGAAAAATTTTTTTCCCAAAGCTTGGTTTTTGATTCTGATATATCCCAAAGGCCGCCACACACAAAATTATAATTGCAAAGATTATAAACAACTTAAAGCTAGATTTTAACATAGCGCCTCCTAAACCAATAAAAGCACAATGCCAAAAGTATTATATAAATTATTGGAAACACAAGAGTGTTTAATATGACATAAAACCCAATAGTCCAAATTGATTTTGCTTCTATTTCATATGCAATTTCTTTTGCTCTGTTTTGTTTTTCTTTTATTTGTTTTTGCAGTTTTTCAACATTCTTAAAATCTTCAATATCAGATTGAGCCTTAAGATTATAAGTTAATAGTTCATTTTTAAGTTTTTCAACGCTTTTTTCAATATCTTCTACTTCATTTATATAATTGCCGCTTATTTTGCTCTTTATTTTTTCTTCAATGCTTTCAAGCTCAATAACATCTGACTTTATAACAAGCTTTAATAGCTCTTTGTTCTCTAAGGCATAGTCAATATTAACAAGCAACTCTTCAAAATCTTTTTTGCTATATTTGTTAGCATCACCAATCAAGTTTTTATTGATAGTAATTAAGATGGGCTCGTTTTCTGACTTTGTGGCATGCGCAAACATTCTAGCCTGATACCTAACATCTTTTATAATATTTTCCTTAAAATCAGATATAAAATCACCGTCAAATATTTTAACATCATCTTTTGATAATAAAGAAACATTTTTATAACCAAAGTCTATATTGTTTTCAAGTATAATAACCCTTCCACCACGCATTATGAATTGATCTATTGCATATTTTGTCATATCATTTTTTGGATTGTTAACAACAAGCAGCAAGTCAATCTGCATAGGTATTTGCGTTATTTTTTCTGGCAATGATATTAGTTTATAAAACTTTTTAAGTTCTTTTATAAACGGCCAATCAAGCCCCCTAACCATTCCATACTCTTTTCTAATAACATTTGGGTCTCCTGCAAGCACACCAATTGTTTTTGGCTTGTCATTATTAAGAGATGCAATTACTCTAATAACATCGCCTTCAAGATAGTTTGCATCTTCAAAAGAAAGATTTGTAATAATTTCTTTTCTATCCCCAGCCCAAAACACAATTCCAGAATATAAGTTATAATCAGCGCCCTCAATATAGTCAAAGCCCAGATCAACCGCAACATTCTCTTCATTTGAAAAAGGCTTAATTGGTTTTATCTCAAGTGTTGAGTTAGGAATTTTTCTTAAAAATCTTGCAATATTTTCAATATACTTTTTTTTGTTTATATCTACGTTTGAAAAATCTGATGAATAAAGCTCAATATAAACAGGCTTCTTAAAAGATTTTAAGACCTCTTTTCCTTGAGAAGACAAAGAAAAGCTTTTTGCATAACTCATATCAACTCTTTGTTGAGAAAACAACATTCCAGCAATAATAATAAAAAAGACAGAGCAAGATATATAAATCATCACAGATGCTAAAAAGGCTTTAGATACCTTAAACTTGTTTGCAACCCAATAAAAGTTTATTAAGACAGCAAAAAAAGCAATGGTTAAAAAATATAACACATTATCAAGCCCAAAATACCCATGCATAATGCTTAAAAAATTCTCAGAAAACCCAAAAAAGAATAAGGTCCAAACGCAAAACAAAGACGCCACATAAGAAATTGCCGGATTTATAAAAAAAGAGGCAACAACGCAACAAACAGCACTAATCGCAAACAAAGAAAGTAAAACAGCAAAATATGAAGACAAAACACTTAAATAATCTATGTTTATCTTAAAAGAGGCAAAAACAAAAAACACAACTGTTATAAAGAGCATAATAAGAGCAACAAAAAGACAAGCCAAAAACTTTGACAATACAATGTTAATAAGGCTAACTGGCTGGCTAAGCAATAGCTCTATTGTATAAGAGCGTCTTTCTTCCGTCCACAACTTTACGGCAACTGCAGGTATTATAAAGGACAATATATTGGGCTGAAAATAAAACAAAGAAAACAAGTTGTTTGTAGCAGTCTTAAAAAAGCTCCCCATATAAAAACAACTTATATAAGATGTCACCGCATATATAAATAATGCAACATACAAAAACTTGCTCTTAAAACAAGAAAAAACATCTTTTATAAAAAGCTCTTTCATTATTTTTTCTCCATTAATTTTCTTAAATATTGACCAAATGAAGTGTTTTTTCTCGATTTATTTATATGCAAAACAGACGTATCACAAACAAGTTTACCTTCATTTAATATAAGTATTCTAGATTCTAACTCCTGAGCCTCTTCAATAATGTGGGTTGAGATCATAACAATATTTTTCTTTGCATATTCTTTTAATATATCTCTAAGCACTTTTTTCTGATTTGGGTCAAGCCCTTCTGTTGGTTCATCTAGTATTAACACTTTTGGATTTGCAAGCAAGGCTGCCCCAATTGCAGTTCTTGATTTATAACCCTTTGAAAGCGTCTCAATTTTTTGGTCTTTAACATTTTGCAATGAAAGTTTGTTTATAATTTCAGTAATATTTTCATTAGAAACCTTTTTTATTCTCGCCATTAAAACCAAAAACTCAAGCACACTAAACTCGCCATAAATAGGATTATTTTCTGGCATATAGCCAAGGTTTTCTAAAGCATCTTGCCTTTGTCTTTGGTTGTCATAACCAAAAATACTAACACTTCCGCTATCTGGATTAATAGTCCCGCAAATAGTTTTCATCAAAGTGCTCTTGCCTGCACCATTTGCCCCAAACAACGTAACAATCTCGCCAGCTTTAAGGCTAAAGCCAACATTTTTAAGTGCGTTTATGCTCCCAAATGATTTTGATATATTCTCAACTTTTAACATTTTTTTGCTTCTCTTAAAAAAAAATAATGACAAAATAAAATCTTTGCAATAATAATATAACATAATTTTTTAAAAGTGAAAAGAAAATGCAAAATAATACATATTCTGTGGAAGAAACAAAATACATAAAGCTTGGCATATACACAATCATTGCCATATTCCTTGCAATGTTAGTGTTTTTTATGCCAAAAAACAAACACTCATTAGACGAGTCTAACAGCTATAAAGTTTTTGCAAGATACAACAGAACAGACGGCCTTCTTGTTGGAGATGTCGTTAGAATGGCAGGTATAAATATCGGAAAAGTTATCGATTCTAAACTTGATGACAACTTCAAGGCAGTCTTAACGCTTGATATAAAAAACAATATTAACATTCCAGATGATAGCTCTGCTTCAATAGTTTCTTCATCTCTTATTGGCGGTGGCAAATATATAGAAATAGACGTTGGCGGAATGGATTCTTATCTTCAAGAGGGCGCAGAATTTGAATATACGCAAGACGCAATGGTTTTAGAAGAGTTGTTGCAAAGAATTCTTGATTTAGGAAACGCAAACAAGTCAAAAAGAAAGGAAAAAGAAAATGAATAAAAAACCAATAGAGACAATTATGGGCATTATCGTTGTGATAGTCGCTGCTTTTTTCTTGATTTTTGCATTAAGATTGTCTGACTTACAAGTTGTAAAAGGCTATAATCTAGGCGCAGTTTTCTTAAAAGTTGGTGGCTTAAATGTTGGCTCAGATGTCAGAATAAATGGCATAAAAGTAGGCACCGTAACATCAGAAAAACTAGACGCCAATACCTTTGAAGCTCACTTAACGTTCAGCATTTCCCCAGACATCAAATTGCCAAAAGACAGTAGCGCAGTTATAGTAGGGGACGGCTTAATGGGTGATAAGTTTGTAAAAATTGAGCCAGGAAGCAGTGAAGAAATACTAGAAGATGGCGACTTTTTAACGCAAACAAAAGACTTCAAAACTCTTGAAGATATGGTTGGTGAAATGATTTTTATGGTGACAGACAATGAATAAAAAAATATTAATAACTCTTTTTGCTGCATTATTTGCAAGCCAAGCACACTCAAACCCAGTTGAAAAAAACACCGCAAGACTACAAGCGATGGATAAAATAACTGGCACGTCAAGCATTTTAGAAATAGCAATTAACACAGAACAAAAGTATGAAGACTTTTCAATAGTAGTCAGAAAATGCAAGGCAAACCCACCAGAAGACACTCCAGAAAGTTTTGCTTTTGTAGATATTGCAGAAATAACAGGAAGTGTAACCCAAAACATCTACAAAGGTTGGATGTTGTCTTCATCTCCTTCTCTAAATCCTTTAGAGCACCCAATGTATGACCTTTGGTTATTAGAATGCATAAACAAAGATACCTCAAAAGAACAAAAGCTTACAGACAATGAGCTTCAAGCAAGAGATGACTTAGAAAGCACTCAAATTATGCCAGAGGTTCAAGAAGTATTAGAGCCTCAAGAAGAAGTAACAGAAAATAACGGAGAGCCAGAAACGATTATAAACATAGACTCTCAAGTTGAGTTTAATGCAACTGAAGAAGCAAATAAAGAGGCTCAAGCAGAGGTCATAGAAGAAGTCAATCCAGAAATTTTGCCAAGCCCTGTTCAAAAAGAAGAGCTAGAGCAAAATCAAAATGACGTTTTAGAGCTTTTAGAAAAACCAGTTATTGAAAAAGCAGAAACTACTGTTGAGATTATAGAAGAGGTTACACCTCAAAACCCAACAGAAGAAGTAAAAGAAGAGATAAAAGAAGAAGTTGTTGAAGAAGCAAAAGAAGATGACACTCAGCTTATAGACTTCTCAAACATGCAAATAGAAGAATAATAATTCCCCTTCGTTGTAGGGTGAAGCAGTTATAATAACGGTCACTCCCGGGACGGCAGACCCGTCCCCTACGTTCTACATACGTGCCAACCGTCAATATGGCGAGCACTGCTCCCCTTTGTGTCATCTTCGTGCTCCCCCTTTGTGTCATCTTCGTGCTTGACACGAAGATCCAAGTGCCAATTATCAAAATAACAAGTATTAATAACTCTCCTTCCATATACACACAAAAAATTTTTTTTGGCACGATAATTGCATATATACTTTCATAATAATTTATAGGAGAAAATT
>CAYJIO010000061.1:4463-5721 GCA_964370255.1 uncultured Azospirillaceae bacterium | reverse complement strand
TCAACCAAAGATATTGAAAGGTTATTTTTAAGATGAAGTGCCCATTTTGCTCAAAATTAGAGACCCAAGTTAAAGACTCTAGGCTAACAGAAGACGGATCTGCAATTAGAAGAAGGCGCGAATGCCCTGAGTGTGCCTCAAGATTTACAACCTTTGAGAGGGTGTTTTTGCGTGAGCTTACTATTGTTAAGAAAAATGGTGAGAAGACACCTTTTGATAGAGAAAAACTTGCCCAGTCTATTAGGTTGGCACTTAGCAAGCGCCCTGTTACTCCTGAGAGGGTTGAAAAAGTTATAACCTCTATTCAGCGCAAATTAGAAAGCTCTGGTGAGGCTGAAATTCCATCACAAAAAGTGGGTGAGGCCGTATTAAGTGCGTTGGCAAGATTGGACCATATTGCATATATTAGGTTTGCTTCTGTGTATCAGGATTTTAATGAAGTTAAGGATTTTATAGAATCGGTTGAGGCGTTGGTAAAAAAAGAATAGCAAAAAGCCCCCGTGCAATAAATGCAGGGGGCTTATTGGTTAATTGGGCTCAAATATTTGATGCTGAGCTTCGAACGAGTATGTTACTCGTTCATTCTCAACGAATCTTGTTTCGTCGACATCGAGCTGACAAATTGGAGTATAAAAATACAGGTATTCTGTAAGTATTATACCATCCCATATGCCTCGCAAGGCATATAGTGTTCGGTCGCTTATCTCAAGCTCTTCTCTGGCGCCTGTTCCGTCGGCTGAGAAAAGCCAATCACTTACCTCTGAGAGTTTATCTTCTGAGATAAGTCTGAAGAACTCTGTCTTTGTAAGGTCTTCAACACCTATTCTTGTAGCAAGAACAGTTGCCACGACCATTTCATCCTGCCACAAGTTGTGCAGCTTAAGGCTGTCTAGCAGAGGTTCTTTTATCTCTGCTATTTTCTTTTTTGCTGTTTCGTCACTTTCTCCATAAAGGAAGAAAAGTGCGTCTGCACTTACCCACTGAGCACTGTTAAAGACAGTAGATTTATCTGTCTTGTAATAAAAAATGCCAGTTGCAAAGGCAAAAAATGCCATGAGAATGATAAGAAACTGACAAAAGTCTTTTAGTCGTCTCAATAAGAAATTTCTCTTTTTCATAATTTGTTTGTTTTAACTGTTAATAATTTTATTTTTTTTAATATTAGCACAATTTTTAATGTTTTGCAAGAATTATTTGACAAAAAAATGTTTTTTCTTGACTATTGGCTTCAAGCTTATATTATTAATTTATGAAAAAA
>CAYJIO010000061.1:0-4363 GCA_964370255.1 uncultured Azospirillaceae bacterium | reverse complement strand
TATACATATGCGTTAATCCAACTTTGTGGACTTATGTGTTGGCTTTTATATTCTTTAGGATTTTTGATATATTCAAACCATATCCTGTATCTTATTTTGACAAGAAAGTTGACAATGAATATGGGGTGATGCTTGATGATGTTGTTGCAGGTATTTATGCCTTAATTGCCCTTTATGCCTTTGATTATTTATTGTTATAGGATTTTTTTATGAAAACTTATGTAGCCTGCTATAACACCCAAATGGGGATTCAGAATAAAAGTGCTGACTTTTCTTCTTCATTATCAAAGCTAGATTTGTCTTTGAACTCTGTATATAAAGCAAATGCTCTAAAAAATAAAAAATCTTATTTTGAGGCAAATAAAGAAGCTGCTCAAGTTATAAAAAATCTTTATAACCCCAGCAAAAAGACGATTTGCTTTACAGAAGACCATTCTTTGGTTGCTGGCATCTTTTCTAACCTGCCAAAAAATAGCGGGCTTGTTTATGTTGATGCTCACACAGATATTCATAGCTGGGAAACGAGTGCGTCTAAAAACCCACATGGAATGTCTTTGGGAACCTTTATGGGACTTGAAGGCAAAGAATTTGTTGGCAACGTTGCGCCAAATAACCTTATTATGCTTGGCATTAAAGATTATGAAAAAGAAGAAATAGAAAATCTTAAAAAACTACAGATAAAACACGTGTTTGGATATGACAAAGAGAATCGCTTGTTTTATAACATATTTTCAGCAGAGCAAAAATCTTTTGAAGAAATTGTTGAGCTAATTAACCATGTTGCAAAAAATACATCGTCTATGGGGCTTAGTTTTGATTTGGACGTTCTTGATAAAAATGAGTTTTCTGGCGCGCATTATAATGTTGGCAATATGCCTGTTAATGTATGTAAAAAGCTGTTTGATAAAACAAGCAACTTATTTTCTTTGATTGAGGTTACAGAGCTTGATACTCACAATACAAATGAAAATGATTTTGCAATATTTAAGAATATTATAAAAAGTCTATAAAAGTTTTATAAAATATAAAAAAATGCTTGTTATTTATAAATCTTGATTTAACATTAAGTTATGGAAATGTTGAATAAAGATTATATTGAGCCAATTATATCTGGCAGTTATGAAGTTCGGGTCGCAAAATCTGAAGAAGAAATTATTGCGGCACAAAAACTTAGGTATGAATATTTAATCAAAGAATATACCCCTGATGACGGAGCTTGTAATGATGGAGTAAACCCAACTGATGTGAGCTCTGCACTAAAAGGCATTGACCAAGACGAGTTTGATAAGTATTGTGCTCATCTTATTGTTATTAATCATGAGTTAGAAGACGAAAATAAAATTATTGCAACATATAGAATTATGAGAAAATCATATAAAGATATGGTTGGGAGATGGTATTCTCAAGCAGAGTTTAATTTAGACAACATAATGCCAATTGAAGAGCAAACAATGGAGCTTGGCAGAGCAACAGTTCATGTTGACCACAGGAACAACACAACCCTTAAGATGCTGTGGTATGGAATCGGCGCTTTTATTGTTAAATATAACCTCAGATATATGATTGGGACAGCTTCTTTTAAGGGGGAAGATATTAGTAAATATATCTCTGAGCTTTCTTTTCTGAAGCATTTTTGCGCAATGCCAGATGAGTATATGGCTTATGCGCAAAAGCCAGATGGCGTTGAAATTGATGCTATTGACAAAGAAAGCATTGACCCAAGAAGAGCAATTATGGACTTGCCCGCAATCATAAAAGGGTATCTTAAGACTGGGGGCTGTTCTTTTTCTACAACTGCATTTATTGACAAGCCATTTGGCTGCATTGATGTATTGGTCTTTTTTGATGCAGAGAATATGCACGAAAAATACGCACAACAATTTTTGGAGAGAAAATAATGAGGTTTAAGGCTGCCATAAAAATATGTTTGATTGCAATTTGGATTGTGGTGCAGCCAATTTTTTTGATGATTGCTCATGTTATTACGCCAAAAAAAGTTGCTTGGTATAGAAAATATTTTTGGAACATTGCTGGCAATATATTAGGGTTTAGGTATAAAGTTATTGGCAGACCAATAGCACACAGGCCTTTAATGGTTGCCTTAAACCACACTTCTTTAATTGATATTATTGTTTTGGGCAAAAAATTTAATCCAAACTTTATTGCAAAATCTGATGTTGGCAAATGGCCTGTTTTTGGCTTTGCGGCAAGACTTGGTGGAACACTTTTTATATCAAGAAAACCACAAGATGCAAAAAAAGAAGAAGCCAGATTGGCAACAGTCTTAAAAAAACAACGCCGCCCTGTGTTCTTTTTTCCGGAAGGGACTACAAACAATGGCACACACATATTGCCATTTAAGCCTGCTTTGTTTGAGATTGCGCTTAAAAACAACGTTTTTGTGCAACCTGCTGTTATAAAATATACAAAAATTAATGGCAAGCCAACAACAATGACATCTAGAAGATTGGTTAGCTGGACAATTAAGGATAAAAGCAACATGCTACAAAAAATATTTCAGGTCTTAACGTTTAAGTCATGGGAAGTTACTATAAAGTTTTTAGACCCTGTTAGCCCTCATTTGTTTGCAGACAGAAAAGCTTTTGCAAAACATATTGAAGAAATAATTAGAAAAGAATATAATTCTTTATAAAGGTTTTTATATGCGACCAAGTATTTTAAGCCCCCTTTTTGTTAGTGCTGATGCCATTAATGGTGTTGGGCAAAAATATTATAAGTTATTAGAAAAACTTGGTATTAAAAAGATATTAGATTTTTTTTGGCAGATGCCATATAACATCATTGACAGAACATATGCGCCAAAGTTGTCACAAGCTCAGATTGGCAAAATTGCGACTATTAAAGTTAAGGTATTGGCTCATATTCCTAATACAAAAAGAAGTTCTCCGTATAAAGTTATATGTGAGGACGAGACCGCGCAAATAACTCTTTCTTTTTTTAAGGCTTATCCAAACACTTTGCAAAAAAACTTTCCTATTGGTTGCGTTAAAATTATTAGCGGAAAAATAGAGGTGTTTAATGGGGATTTGCAGATGAGCCACCCTGATGTTATATTAAACGAGGGGGAAGAAAAAAAAGCATATCGCCTTGAGCCTGTTTATCCTCTGACGGCGGGGATTACAAACAGAATGCTTGGTTATTGGGTTTATCAAGCAATTGCAAAGTTGCCAAATTTAGAAGAATGGCAAGACAAACATTTTGTTAAAGAGCGCAAGTTTGCATCATTTAAGGATAGCTTGTTGGGGCTTCATTTTCCTAAAAACGTCAATGAAATTTTGCCTTCTTATAACTTTAGGACACGTCTTGCTTATGATGAGTTGCTTGCCAATCAACTATCTCTTGGAATTGCTAGAAAAGTTATAAAAAAACAATCAGGGCGCCAAATTGCAGGTAACGGAATGCTTAGAAAAAAAGCGTTAGACACCCTTGGCTTTGAGCTAACTGATGCACAAAAAAGAGTTTTGTTAGAGATTAATGCAGACCAAAAAGCAGAATATAGAATGTTGCGTTTATTGCAAGGTGATGTTGGAAGTGGCAAAACCATTGTGGCATTAATGGCAATGTTAAATGCGGTTGAATGCGGTTTTCAGGCTTCTATTATGGCGCCAACAGAAATTTTGGCGACACAACATTTTGAGAGTATATCTGAGATTTGCGATGAAATTGGGGTTAAGGTAGCATTATTGACGGGGCGCATAAAAGGAAAAGCAAGAGAAAAAGTTTTGCAAGAGCTAAAAAGTGGTGAGGCCAATATTGTGGTTGGCACACATGCTCTGTTTCAGGAATCAGTTGAGTTTATGGATTTGGCTTTTGTATGTGTTGATGAGCAACACAGGTTTGGCGTGCATCAGCGTTTGATGTTTTCTTCTAAAGGAGAAAAAACAGATGTGTTGGTAATGACTGCAACCCCAATCCCCAGAACGCTTGTATTAACATCTTTTGGGGATATGGAATATTCAAAAATTGATGAATTGCCAAAGGGCAGAAAGCCTGTTGATACACGAATTATCCCTCTTTCTAAAACACCTGAAATTATTGCAAGATTGGGGCAAAAAATAAAAGATGGTGAGCAAGTTTATTGGGTTTGCCCATTAATAGAAGAAAATGAAACACTTGACTTGGCTGCCGCTGTTGAAAGATTTGAAATGCTAAAAAAACATTTTAGCGACCAAGTATCTATGGTGCACGGCAAGATGAAAGACAAAGAAAAAAACGATGTCATGGCAGATTTTAAGGCCGGCAAAACAAAAATTTTGGTTGCGACAACTGTGATTGAGGTTGGGGTAAATGTGCCAGAGGCAACATTGATGATTATTGAAAATGCGCAACGTTTTGGGCTTGC
>CAYJIO010000060.1:0-5792 GCA_964370255.1 uncultured Azospirillaceae bacterium | reverse complement strand
TTAAACTTACTTCTGTCAAAATAACAATAAGTTGTTACGACTGCAGCAAGCTGTTGAGGGTATGTGGGGAACATATTCCAGACAATACAACCATCATCAGCACTTTGACCAACGCCACATGCAGAGTCTAGCTCTATGGTGTCTCCTCCAACTAGCTGACCGGTTCCGCCTGAATCCCCTGTATCAGAATTAAGATAATCTGCTAAAGGATATAAAAAGCCCATTAATGCGTGCCAACCTATAAACTCTTGCGTTGTAATGCTTCCATGATTATTACCGCGCAATGAAAGATTGAGCCATGTAGAATGCTGAAAGTTAAGAGCAGCTGGCTCAACAGGATTTGGTGTGGCTTTCAGAGCGTTTTCAACATCAGTTGCAAGAGGGGTCTGCACATTATAAAAATTATCAGGGTCTGTAACAGTGACCGCCTTTGCCACATTAAATCTTAAAGGGCTCATAGTTGCAATTCTTGAGTATCCTGGAGGGCATTGTGGAGATGGCACAAAGCCTAACCAAGGAGAAGTTGCTTGGTCGACACTTCCGGCAGATACAACATCATCCCATCCGTTTGCTTTTGAGTACTCTGAAAAGGACTTAACACTTGGTACATTTATCCCTGTCCAATCGAATGGTGTCCCATCGCCGTTAGGATCATCAAGATATGTGTTATCCATTACGTAAACACCTTTTGTGATGTAATCTGGCAAGACGTCTGATAATCTGGCACCACCACGAGAAGACAACTTGATGTCATGCATTACTGATGTGTATGCAGGATTAACCTGATATCTGTCATATTGAACGCCCTCACCTTTAATAGTCTTCGGATATGGGTCTTGATAATCTACATTAGAGACTATTCTGTCAACGTTTATATAACCGCCCGCTGTTCTGAATTTTGCAGGAACATCTCTTAGTTGAGCGTTTTCAATTATGTCCAGATTAGGCGTAGTTGTATAGACAGTTTTACCGTCTACAGTTGTAGATCCAAACTCATGAATTTTCCGTTGAGTTTTTGACGCAATGTGGATGCCACCATTTCTGATATAAACGTGTGGGTTGGTTGCATCAACAATCACATCAGCTTCAGAGCTCTCTGTGCTGCTATCGAAAATTTGAGAATCTACGTCTGTGTTTTGGCCGACTTGGAGGATTTTGTTTTCATCGTCTTCTGCGTAGAAGTCTGCCTGACCTCTTGAGGTTATTGTTCCGTCTGTTACAGCAAATTCTGATTCAGAAGGTGTCTCATAAGTTACTGCCCCATCTGAGCCTGTTGTCGCGACACCGATAGCAACATCGAACCCATCTTTGTCGACAGTTGCCGTTGCCCCAGAGTCTTTTAGGATTATGCCATCTGCGTTTAGGCGAACAGCGCGGTTTTCGGTTGCGGTTTCTGCCCCAGTATCTAGATTATATGCCCCAAATTCCAGAGATATCTCATTGTTATCAACATTTACTAATGTGGCATTAGCTCCCTCTCTTTTTCGTATTTGAAAACTATTATCGTCAGCAATAAAATATGGGGCATCTATTGTTGAATCCGTTTCCATGTTACCCTCATTGTCAAAACTAACTTCATAACCCCCCCCTATAGTCACAACTTTCTTATCTACAATTGTTCCATCTGACTGCGCATTAGCTACCACATAACCTCCTTCAGCTGCAACTTCAAAATATGGACTTTTTAAATTTGCTCTAACAAGCTCAAGGGTTGCCACATCCTCTGGAACAGCGGTTTTAGGGTCAACACCTTCCTTGCTTGATATTGTTACATCATTTCCAGTTGCGGAGAATACGCGTTCTTTCTTAGTATCATCATCTTTGTCAAGCAAATTGCCGCCATATAGGTTTTCTGCACCGAAGTCTTTGGTAGTGACCTCATTTGCAACCAACTTATCTGCTGCGATTGTGCCACCAACACTTAATGATGCTTTGTCTGGATTAAATTCATCAGGAAGTCCATCTTCTCCTGTTCCACCTTTAGCGCCGCCAGCTATTTCTACTCTAAAACGATCTGTCTCATGGTTTGCGCCCTCAGGCACGACATCATCATATTTTGCGTCTTTATCATAGAATGTATTTTCGTTTTCAGTTTTTTTAGGGGCTATAACCTTAAAGAAATTATTTGCAACCTCAACACCGCCTGCGATTAAATCACCTGCCATTTTAACGTCACCGGCATCAACATCACCCAAGACAGCGTCAGGGCCGAACGATGCACTAGCGCCAAGAAGAGTGCCGACGCCGTCGATGTCATTTGTGTTCATATGAAGAGCTGTTTCCATTGTGTTTAACATCGTTCCATCTTTGTCTTTTCTGTGTAAGTAGTCATCATCTTTTAAGGAATCTACAATGCTTTGAACAGAGCTTGCTACGATTGTGTTTTCGTCTATACCTTCTATGTCGAACTCCGCAAGTTCTGCTTCACTAAGCTCCCAAACGCCTTGGGTTCCGTTAACCTTTCCGTTTTCTACCAGACCACCGTTGGTACCTATCATTGAGGCAATTCTTGCTGCTCTTACTTTTGGAAAGTTTGCACCATCTTTTGGATTGGCAACAACATAACCTGTTAAGATTTTTGGCTCTGCTGCGTTGCCGCCTTGAGCTTCTGTCCCGGCTTTAATGTTTACAAAAAATTCTAAACCTTCAAAGTTTTTTGTTTCTTGTGCGGCAAAACCATCTGGAAGATATTTTATTATATCTTGAGCGTCCAGAGTTTGTGTATCCTCATCACCACTTGCAACATTAATGTCACTATAATTATCTTGCAGATAACTATCTAAGGCACGGCTGACCACTCTTAGGTTGCCGGCTTCATTAATGTCTTGCATTTCTGAGGTTCTTTCTGCGGCTTTTTTATAAACAACAGGAGTTACAATCCCTATTAAGCCCAACATTGCCAATGCCTCTACCATTAAGCTGCCTTTTTGCAATGCTTTTTCTATAAACTTGTTTCTCATTGTCTTTCTCCTTTATTTACTAAATACTCTTTCTAAATACACTAAACATGGTCTATCTTCTAGGCACGTTTCTCTAAAGTTTTCATCTGTTGCCACAATATATTCTGGCACAAAACTTTCATAAACGCCATTTTGAATTTTTATATCACCATCAACTGTTTGAAGACTATAACCAAGACTTGTGGTGTTGCCCATTACTCTTTCTATGGACTTTAAGTATTCTAAGTTTGGTATATATATAGGCTCTTCATCTAATTTTGTTTTGATTAACCAACGATACTCTATTGGGGCATAACTTATGACATATCCCGCAACATTTTCTGAGAGATTACAAGCAACCCCTGTTGTGCCTGTTTCTTTGTCTGTGCAATACAGGCGAGTGATTACGTTTTCTGGAAAATTTATAATACTTGGAGCATAAGGCCTGATATCTGCCTCTTCTATATCAACACCACCACCTATTGGTGCTTCTGAGACAATTTTTAAGCTGTTTGAGGTAAAATAGCTCAAAGCAGATCTTTGCTGAATAATAAGCTTGGCAATGGCCGCCTCTGCAATGGGAGAATGGCGCACGTCTTTTATGTCTTCTCTGAAGTGAAGATTAAAGCTATATAAGGTTGCTATAAAAGCAGCTAATATTACCCAAATATACATTTTTTTGCTCCTTTTTGTTTATAGTATCATAATTTGAAAAGCCTGTCTAGAAAAACTGATGCTTTTTCATTAAACTTAACAATTCTGTAACAATAGACAAAAATTATACTAATTCATCATAGTCGTCTTGTTTGTTCTCTTGCTCGGTTTTTTCATATGCCCTAAAAGCTTTATCTGAGCTTTTTGCCTCTGATTGAGCAACAGATGCCTGAAGGTTTATGGCGTTTTGAATGTGAGCCTGGTCTGAAACAATTGCTATTTCTTCTTGACAATCTTGTTCTTGCTGGCGCCTTTTTGAGCCAGAAGAATCGTCATCATCTTTTATTAAGACATTATTGGTCGTGTCTATTTTTTCAACGTCTGCATTTGCTTCATTTTGATAGTGTTGTGCCCGTTTTATGTTGGGTGTATGGGGCGCAACTCTTCTGGTTTTGCCAACACTCATAGCCTGTCCTCCTGTTTTTTTTATTATATATCACAAATCATTAAAAAATTATTTACAGTTTCTATTTTATAATATATAGTATGTTATTAAAGAGGAAATAAAATGGAAACACAATATTATACACTTATTGAAAAACAAGACTTTTTTGAAATCATCGAAAATAAATATGGAGAACTTGCTATATTTATTGATTCAAGAGAAAATGCACCCAAAAACCCAGTGCTTGAATTTGATGGCAAAGAAAATGCTCTAATAAAAAGAGATGAAAGACTTTCTGTAAAACTTGAAGGCATTGACAAAGAAACCGCCGAAGCTCTTGCATCTGCAGAGTTTGTGATGATTGTTGAGCTTAATGGAAAAACTGTTGAAAGAGTTTATGCTGCTTTGGTTGAAAATGTTGAAAAACTTGTTATTGAAGGAAAACAAACAAGAACTGACGAGTATGTTAAGGCAAAAAGCAAAGAAGAGCTTATTAATGCTTTTGGCGCTGTTAAGTCTTGGAAAGTAGGGCTTGAAAAATGATTGGACTGGTATTAGTTACACACGGAAACCTTGCAACAGAGTTTGTATCTGCTATGGAGCACGTTGTTGGAAAACAAGAACAAGTGCAAAGTGTTTGCATTGGCCCTGAGGATAATATGGAAAGCAGAAGAGAAGAAATTTTGCAAAAAGTAAAAAATGTTAATTCTGGCAAGGGGGTTATTGTTTTGACCGATATGTTTGGCGGAACTCCATCTAATCTTGCGATATCTATTATGAATGAAACAACAGAGGTTGTTGCAGGTATTAATCTGCCAATGCTTATTAAAGTGGCAGCGCTTAGAAAAGAAAAAAGCCTTAAAGAATCAGTTGAAGGTGCTCAGGAAGCTGGCAGAAAATATATCAACATTGCATCTAAGCTATTGAGGGCATAATATGTGCAAAAAAACTTTGGAAATAAAAAACATTAAAGGCTTGCACGCAAGAGCGGCTGCCGCTTTTGTTAAAACAGTTGAGAGCTTTGATGCCCAAATTGAGGTTGAGAGAATCGGCCAGAAAGTTTGTGGAACATCTATTATGGGCTTGATGATGCTTGCTGCTGCAAAAGGAACAACTATTGACGTGTCGGCAACAGGAAGTCAGGCAACTGAGGCTATTGAGGCTATTGAAAAACTTGTTGAAAACAAATTTGGTGAGGAACAATGAAAAAACTTTTTGTGGCAATCGCTTTTTTGTTTGCATTTGAAGCAAGTGCAAAAAATGTTGAAGATATTAAAAAAATTGAAACATACTTAAACAATATCAAAAATATATCTGCAGAGTTTGTGCAAAATGCATCTAACGGAAGCGTTGCTGAGGGCAGCATCAAAATATCTAAGCCCAATAAAATTAAAATGGAATATGCGCCGCCTACTGATGTGTTGATTGTTGGTGATGGAGATTTTATTGTCTATCATGACAAAGAGCTTGAGCAAACAACTCATATAAATTATGAAGATGTGCCCGCATCTATTATTCTGGCAAATGACATAAAACTTGACGATGAGAATCTTAAGGTTGTTGATTTTTATAAAGATGCTGGGACTACATCTGTTGAGCTTGAGTATGTTAAAAACCCAGATGTTGGGGCGATTAAGCTGGTTTTTTCAAACTCTCCGCTTGAGCTTAAGCAGTGGAGTGTTGTTGACCCTCAGGGAATCGAGGTTATGGTGTCTTTGTTTGAGGCGCAAACTGACATAAAATTTGAAGAATCT
>CAYJIO010000059.1:0-5829 GCA_964370255.1 uncultured Azospirillaceae bacterium | reverse complement strand
CAAATTCATTGAAATAAATTTGTCGCATAATATATATTATGTATATAATGAGGTGGGGAGAAGATTGATTTTACTTAAAATATATACAGCTATTACAGGACAACAACCTCATCACACATTGCATTTATAACACTTCTATCATGAGATATTAAAATATATGACAAGCCAAATTCTTCTTGCAAATTTTGCAACAACTCCAATATTTGTTTTTGCATTCTTAAATCCAGCGCAGATGTCGGCTCATCCAAAATTAAAACCTCTGGCTTTATAATTAAACTTCTTGCGATAGCAATTCTTTGTCTTTGACCACCAGAAAATTGATGAGGATACTTAGCCGCATCAGCTTTCTTAAGCCCAACCTTTAACAACATTTCATATATCAAATCATCTTTTTTTTGCCTATCTAATCCTTTGTTATGAATGTCAAGACCCTCACCAACAATAGCTCCAACCGTCATCCGAGGGTTCAAAGAGCTATACGGATCTTGAAAAACTATCTGAATATTCTTGCACCTTCTCTCAATCTTGCCCCCACAATCAACAAACCCTAATATTGCATTTGCAACAGATGTCTTGCCGCTTCCAGACGCCCCAAGAAGACCTAAAGTCTGATTCTCAAGCAACTTGAAAGATAATTTATCAAGTATTTTTTTATCTTTATAACATATAGATACATTCTTAAGTTCAAGCAGCACTTTACCTTGTTCTTGCTTTTCTTTTTTATTGGCATAGCTTGCTATCAATTCTTTTACATACAAAGATTTTGGATTGCAAAAAACATCTTGAGTGCTTCCAGTCTCAATTGTTTGCCCATCTCTTAAAACCAAAACATTATCAGAAATCTCTTTTATAACACTCAAATCATGAGAAATAAACAATAAAGACATTTTATTTTCTTTTACAATTTTTTTAAGCAGCTTTATTATTTGCGCCTGCACATCATAATCTAATGCGGTTGTCGGCTCATCTGCAATCAAAAGCTTTGGTTTGTTTGCAATAGCAATAGCAATCAAAACTCTCTGACGCTCCCCTCCTGATAACTCAAACGGAAAAGAGCCAAACCTCTGCTCAGGATTCTTTATCCCCACCTCTCTTAACAACAAAAGAGCCCTCTCTTTTGCGGTTTTTTTGTCTATTTTTTTGTCGTGTATTAGAAGCGCCTCAACAATTTGCTTACCAATTTTATGCAAAGGATTCAACGCAGACAAAGGTTCTTGAAAAATAAAGCCAACATCCCTACCCTTAACCAAACCACCAGTAATGTATGATTTTTTTGACACTTTCGCTGTTTTTGGCAACAACCCAAGCACCGCAAGAGCAGAAATTGACTTGCCACTTCCAGACTGACCAACAACCCCCAAAACCTCACCTTGAGATATCTTAAATGACAAGCTATCTACAACTTTTTTATTGCCAAAAGAAACACTTAAATCCTTAACCTCTATCATTTATTTTTTCCTAACATCAAACATATCTCTAACCCCTTCTCCAATAAAAATTAAAAGAGTTAAGATGGTTGACAAAATAACAAAGATAGAAATCCCTATCCATGGCGCATGCAAATTTTCTTTCCCTTGTCTGATTAAATCACCCAAAGACGGATATGTATAATCCAAACCCAAACCCAAAAAATCCAACGCAGACAAGGCAACAATGCTTTCTGCAAATATAAACGGAACAAAAGTCAAGGTTGCAATCAGGGCATTTGGCAATATATGCTTAAACATTATCTTCACATCACTCACCCCCAAAACCTTTGCGGCCTTAACAAACTCAAAGTTTTTAACTCGCAAAAACTCTGCCCTAACCACACCAACCAAAGACGTCCAAGAGAACAAAAGCATAATAAACAACAATGACCAAAAAGTAGGCAGAAATATACTAGCCACAATAATCAAAATAAAGAGTTGTGGCAAGCTCTCCCAAATTTCTATAAATCTTTGCAAAACAATATCTGTTTTTTTGCCAAAATAGCCCTGAACAGCCCCTATCACAACCCCAATTATGCTAGAAAAAAACGTCAACAAAAGCCCAAAAACAACAGAAAGCCTAATTCCGTATATAATTCTTGCCAAAACATCTCGACCTTCATCGTCCGTTCCAAGCCAATGCCTTTTTGATGGCGCTGAAGGTGTCGGCTTGCCAAGATTATAATCAACTGTATCATAAGAAAAAGGTATAATCGTATTTATCATATATCCATTATTGTTAATATTATTGATAATAAGCTCATCTTTATAATCAGCCTCTGTTGGAAAATCTCCGCCAAAATCCTTATCTAAATACGTTTTTATAATTGGAAAATAAAACTCACCCTTATATTTAACAAGCAAAGGATTATCATTCGCAATAATCTCTGCAAACAAGCTTATTACAAATATAGCAGCAAATAAAATTGCAGATACTTTGGCTCTTTTAATCATTACTTTTTGCTTTGCTATATTTTTGGTAAAAACTTTCAAATGCTTTTGTAGCTTTGTTTATACGACTATCAAATGGCCTTAACAAATCAATCTCCATAGCCTTAATCGTATTCTCCGCCAAGTTTAACTCTTTTGCACTACATCCTTGTTTCTTAAACAAATAATTACTTAAAAACCTATCTTTTGCACAAATATTATAATCAATTGCAAACTCTTTTTGCATTGGATCTTTAATTGCAAATGTAACCAAGTTTTTCATCTTAAAATTATTTTTATAATTTTTTTCTGCATTCTCAAAAGAATTAGCATTAGAAACTTGAGAGGCAATCACCAAAACCGTATTTTTGTTATCAATATTCTCTAAAAGCTCTTCCAAAGTTGCAAACAAACATTTATTCTGAGCAAAAAATGCATCTTTATTATTATTCCACTCTTCAAAAGGCTTAACATTGCAGTTTTCATCAAAAACATAAGAAGAACTTGGCATATTAAAGTCTATAAAATATGCTGACTGAGAATTATCTTTATTAATACTTGCAAAAATTTCTTTCAATTGTTTAATTGAGTGCGCATAATAAACATCACTATATTTTTTGTTATTTAAAAACGCAATATTAACCCCCATATCAAAAGAATTTATCCAATCAGACAAAAGCAAAGTCGCCTTATTTGCTGTAGACAAGCCTTTTATATTAGTGTTTATATTCTCACTAGGAGAATCAACGCACTTATCCACTTTATACTCCCCATCAACTTTACAAATATTTATATTATTGCTTTGATATGCATTTATTTTATAATCCCCTTGTCTAAATACATCATATAAAAATGCTTTTTTCAAAAAAGCTTTCTCATTATTAATTTTATTCAGCTTCAAATACCCAAAAACATCCTTATTTTCAACAAACTCATTATCTTTTCCCAAGTTTAATGTCTTTGAAAAATTCTCATCAGCATTTAATGACAACACATAAGCATTTGGATATAATTTGAAATTATTTTTAGCAAAAAAACCCAAGACAACATCAGCCTCTTCTTTGTTTATATCATATAATGACTGATAAGAAGATAAATCCCCCAAAGAAATATAAACAAATTTCTTTGAAGCGCTTGTTTTTATAGCCTTCTGATTTTCACCATAAACAACCTCCATCTCTTTTGCATCTGGCTTTCTAATATATAAATGTGTCAATTGTGTTAGAAATAAAACAAACAAAGTTAAAGAAAAATAATACATTGAGCTAACTTTTGCAGACATTAAAAAATATAACAACAAGAAACCCACTACAAAAAGCATAATTGCATGAGAATAATTATTCAAAACATCATGCGCAAACAAAATATGCCCCAAGAAAGAAGCAGAACTAACATTTAAATATTGGTTTAAGAATACCAATACAAAAAAACAAAAAACCAAAACGCTAATAATTTTTTGCATTTTATTAGAAAAAGAAAATAAAACAGCAACAAAGACAGAAAAAAATCCTATTATAGATAAAACCGCAACAAAATCTCCTGCAAAAATATTATTATAAAATACTTGATAAGCATCATTTTTTGCATAAAACAAAAAATTAAGCCCACTTACAGAAAAAATAATAAGAGCTGTAATAACTGTTGAGTTTATTGTTGCCAACATTTTTTTTGCTTTACTAACTTCTTGATTATTTCTCTTTTCAGCGCTTAACATTATAAAATCTCCTTTTTACATAAAGCTATAGGGGTCAATATCAACATCTATATTAACGTTACTATTAAGATTAATTTGTTGCAACCACTTTTTAATTATATCCTGAATTTTTATTGTCTTGTGCGTTTTTAACAATAAACGATATCTATACTTGCCACGCAGCTGAAAAATTGGCGCAGGACTTGGCCCAAGGGTTATTATATAATCTGTATTTGGTGCAACCTTAGCAAGGTCAAAAGCTGTTTTCTCCACCACATTTTGATTAACCCCACTTACAATAATACTTGCCAAGTTGCCATATGGCGGCATTTTTAATATTTTTCTTGTTTGTTTCTCTATTACAATAAACTCGTCTAAATCATTGTTAACAATAGCTCTTAGCACTTGATTATCTGGGTTATAGGTTTGCAAAAATACTTTTCCTTCCTTATCTTCCCTACCCGCTCGCCCAGACACTTGAGACAATAGCTGAAAAGTGCGCTCAGATGCGCGCAAATCAGAACCCATCAACCCCAAATCAGCATCAACCACCCCAACCAACGTCAAATGCTTAAAGTGATGCCCTTTGGCCAATATTTGAGTGCCAATCAAAATGTCTATTTCTTTGTCTTCCATGCGTTTAATAATATCTGCAACTTTTTTTGCATCATCTGTAATATCAGAAGACAACACAGCAATATTGCAGTCCGGAAACAAAACTCCAACCTCTTCATCAATGCGCTCCACCCCAGGGCCACATGCGGTTAATCCCTCTAGAGAATTGCAATCTGGGCAACGCTTTGGATAAGAGGTTAAATGCCCACAATGATGACAAATCAAAGCATTGTTGTGCCTATGTGCTGTCAACCAAGAAGAACAGTTTGGACACTCTATCCTAAAGCCGCAATCCTGACAAATTATTAACGGAGCATACCCCCTGCGATTTAAGAATAATATAGCCTGCTCCCCTCTCTCAACTGTGTTTTTTATTTCTTCTATTAAAACAGGAGACAAAAACTGCCCCTTTGCAGGCTTGCTTTCTTTTAAGTCCAAAATATTAATCTCTGGCAACTTTGCATCAGAATATCGCTTGGTTAACTTAACAATGTCATACTTGCCCTGCTCAACATTAACAAGTGTTTCCAAATCTGGAGTAGCCGTTGCCAAAATAACAGGAATTTTTTGATAAAAGCCACGCATAACAGCCATATCCCTACCATTATATTTTACGCCATCTTCTTGCTTAAAGGTTGCATCATGGCTTTCATCAACAACAATCAACCCCAAGTTTGCAAAAGGCAAAAACAAACCAGACCTTGCCCCAACCAACACCTTACCCTCTCCTGTTGCAATCGCCTCATAATTTTCGCGCCTCTGCTTTGGAGAGATAGATGAATGCCACATCAAAGGCTTGCAACCAAAACGCTTTTCAAAACGTTTTACAAACTGAGAGGTTAATGCAATCTCTGGCAATAACACCAAAACTTGTTTATCTTGCCTCAACGCAGTTGCAATAGCCTCAAAATAAACCTCTGTTTTGCCACTTCCTGTCACCCCATGCAATAACGTTGCAGAAAAACCGTTATTAATCTTTTGCATTAAATTATCCATAGCAATTGATTGTTCTTCCATAAAATTTATTTTTGCAAAATCAGGCGCAGGGATTTTAACTTCTGTTTTTTTAACTGCCTTTTTTGCAGGCTGATAATTAAGCATCATTTTTAAAACCAACCCACG
>CAYJIO010000058.1:0-5862 GCA_964370255.1 uncultured Azospirillaceae bacterium | reverse complement strand
CCAATGCCACAAACAAAATTTGTGCTTGGAAAAGCTCTTAAAATTGGCTTGAACCCAATTGTAGTTATAAATAAAGCAGATAAGCCTGAAGCTCGTGTTGATGGGGTTTTGGATGAAATTTTTGATTTGTTTGTAAGTCTTAATGCAAATGATAAGCAGCTTGATTTTCCGGTTTTATATGCATCTGGCAGAAACGGCTGGGCAGTTAGAGATATTGATAATGACGCAAAAGAAAGCTTGACGCCATTGTTTGAAACAATTGTTTCTCATGTTCATGAACCACATTGTTATCCAAACAAACCTTTTTCTATGCTTGCAACAACTTTGGAATCAGACAAGTTTTTAGGAAGAATTTTAACAGGTAAAATTTTGTCTGGTAAAGTTAAAACTGCTGAGACAATTAAGTCATTAAGTATGGATGGTAATGAAATTGAGCGCTTTAGAGTTTCTAAAATTTTGGCTTATCGTGGTATTGAGCGTATTGCTTTGGATGAAGCGCAAGCCGGTGATATTGTTGCCATTGCTGGTATTTCAAAAACAACTGTGGCTGATACGATGTGTGCTATGGACGTAACTGAGGCTATAAAAGCACAGCCAATCGACCCGCCAACACTTGCAATGACATTTGCGGTTAATGACAGCCCGCTTGCAGGTAAAGAAGGGGATAAAGTAACGTCTAGAATGATTAGAGATAGATTGATGAAAGAGGCTGAAGGAAACGTTGCTCTTAAAATCTCTGATACAGATAATATGGATGCGTTTGAGGTTGCTGGTCGTGGTGAGTTGCAATTGGGCGTATTGATTGAAACAATGAGAAGAGAGGGCTTTGAGCTTTCTATATCAAGACCTCGGGTTGTGATGAAAAAAGATGAAGAAACAGGCAGTCTTTTTGAGCCAATTGAAGAAGTTGTTGTTGATGTTGATGAAGAATTTTCTGGTGCTGTGGTTGAAAAAATGGGCAGAAGAAGAGCTGACTTGTTAGAGATGATTCCATCTCAGGTAGGCAACAAAGTAAGACTTATTTTTGAAGCTCCATCTCGTGGATTGATTGGTTATTATTCAGAATTTTTAACAGACACTAGGGGAACAGGGGTTATGAACCGCTTGTTTTCAAGATATGATGAGTATAGGGGTGAGGTTGAAGGTAGACGCAATGGTGTCTTAATCTCATCTGAGGCTGGGACAGCAATTGCTTATTCATTATGGAAATTGGAAGATAGAGGTCCAATGTTTATTGAAGCAAATGTTCCTGTTTATGTTGGTATGATTATTGGTGAGCATACAAGAACCAATGACTTGGAAGTTAACCCAACAAAAGCAAAGCAGTTAACAAATATTAGGGCAGCTGGAAAAGATGAGGCAATTAATCTTACTCCTCCAAAAAAATTGCCACTTGAGGCCGCTTTGTCTTATATTCAAGATGATGAGTTGGTTGAGGTGACGCCAAAGTCTATTAGATTGCGCAAAACAATTTTATGTCCGCATGAAAGAAAACGCGCTAATAAAACAATTGGATAAAATAAAAAAGAAGCCTAGCTAAATGCTAGGCTTTTTAAGATATGCTTTAACGGCGTCAAGCACTTGCTTGGGGGCGCGGTTAAATTCAATTACTTCTCTTTTATTGATTTCATATTGTTTGAAATCTAGAAAGAAAAAGTGATTTGCAATTATATTTATAATTGTTTTATTGCTTATAATGGCAATTTTGTTGTCATTATAGATAATTGCATTTTTGCTTTTGATTTTTTTTAAGTTTTCTTCGTCAACTGTTGCAGTTGATATTAAGAAATCTTTTTTTTGTTCGTCTGGAAGGTTATAAAACTCCATGTATTTCTTTTGTGTCATCTTAATTTGTGTTTAATTATTACTTATGCTTTATAAATAACTTGTTGACATTTATTTGTAAATAGCTTATTGCATAATTATGCATTTATTCATCATTTTATGCAAAGGAGGGGATATGGATATAAAGCAAGCAATTATAGATGTTATATCAGAGCAAAAAATTTCTACGCAATCTCAGCTGGTTGGCGCCTTGAAGAAAAAAGGGTTTCAGGTTGAGCAATCTACGGTTTCAAGACAATTTAAGAAGTTGGATGTGTATAAAGCTCTTGATAATAATGAAATTTATTATAAAATTATGCAAAAAAATGTCTCTGGCGTTAAAGGTTTTGTGAAATCTGTTGTTGCAAATGAGGCTATGATTGTTATTCAGACCAAATCTGGTGCTGCAAATATGGTTGGAGACTTTGTTGATAACTTAAATATTTCTTCAATAATCGGGACAATTGCAGGTGATAATACAATATTTGTAACCACGGATAGTGTTGCAAACATTAATCAAACTTGCAAAGTTATAAAAGATTATTTAACATAAAAATAAAAAAGATTGTATAATAAAAAAAACATTTTATAATGATGAATATAACTGTTTTATAAGGAGCCTAAAATGCTTAGTTTGCCTAATTTATTAACAATGTCTAGAATCGTCGTTATTCCTGTTATCTTTTTATCTATTTATATAAAATCTCCAGTTTGGTCTATGTTGTCTGGTGTTTTGTTTGTTATTGCTGCAATTACTGATTATTTTGATGGATATTTTGCCAGAAAATATAAAGTTGTGTCAAAGTTTGGAATGTTGTTTGACCCAATTGCTGATAAGCTCTTGGTTGCTGCCGCACTTGTTATTATTTTGGTAAATGGATTGGTTTTGCCAATTAGTTATATTCCTGTTGTGGTTATTTTGTGTCGTGAGATTTTGGTGTCTGGGCTTAGAGAGTTTTTATCAATATTTCAGGTTTCTATGCCTGTTACACGTTTGGCAAAATGGAAAACTGGTTTTCAGATGACTGCTTTATCTATGATATTAATTGGTTATATGTGGGGGCCAATTGGTGAGTTTTTGCTTTGGATTGCAGGTGTTTTGACCGCAATTACTGGGTATGAGTATTTTAAGCAAGCAATTGATTATATCAAAGCTGAGGAAAAAAAGGCTGTAGTAAAAAAAGAAGAAAAAAAAGCGGCGCCAAAGCAAGTTGAGAAAAAACCTTCGGTTGCTAAAAAAACTATGCCAAAGAAAAAAGTTGCTCCAAAAAACAAAGCTGCGGCCAAGAAAAAGACAGCTCCTAAAAAAGGATAAATATATGTTTGGTGAAAGGAAACATATTTTAATTGTTGATGATGACACCAGATTGCGCTCCTTGTTGGAACGATATTTAATTGAAAATGATTTTTTTGTTTCTGTTGCAAAAGACGCCTTTGAGGCCGAGGCTTTTAATAAAGAATATGTATTTGATCTTATAATATTAGACATTATGATGCCTAAAAAAACAGGGATTGAGTTTTTGCGTGAGTTTAGGGTTAATAATAATGTTCCGGTAATTTTATTGACCGCTATGGGCGAGACACCTGACAGGATATGTGGGCTTGAATTGGGTGCTGATGATTATTTGCCAAAACCTTTTGACCCAAAAGAATTGTTGCTTAGGATATCTAATATATTAAAAAGAATTAAAAAAGAAACTGTCAAAGAGTTGATATCAATAGGTGAGCATACATTTAATTTGCAAAAAAAAGAGCTTAGAACAAAAGCTGGAGAAGTTGTTCATATAACGCCCGTTGAGCAAAGTATTTTGTTTGAGCTTGGCAAAAAAATTGGAATTGTATTTTCAAGAGATGATTTGGCAAAAAGACTGGGCTCAGACCAAAACCAACGCTCTATTGATGTGCAAATTACAAGACTTAGAAAAAAAATTGAAAAAGATTCAAAAAACCCAAGATATATTCAGACTGTTAGGTCAAAAGGATATGTTTTATTAATTGATTAGGAGATAGATATGAGATTAAAATTGCCAAAAAAAATAAACAAAGCCCTGAGATATCTCAAGCTTAAGTTTATGCCTAAGACATTGTTTTTTAGAACAATGTTAATTGTTTTTATCCCTCTTATATTGGTGCAGATGATTTCAATCGCGGTGTTTTTTGATTCAAACTGGGGCAAGGTTGGTCGACAATTTGCAAACTCTGTTGTTGATGATATTTCTTTTATTATGAGTTTGGAGAATGATAAAACAAAAAATATTTCTGAATATGCAAAAAACAATCTTGATATTGATTATAAGTTTTATTCAAACAATGAAAAGCATACTGTTATAAATAAGGTCTCTAAGGGCAACAAGCTTATTGTCGGGTTTTTGGAGGAGAGTTTGGAGAATAGATTTCCTGATGATGTAAAAGGCATTTATTTAGATGAAAAGAAAAAAGATATGGTTGTTTTTGTTGATAATAATTCTGGCCTTTATTTGTTTAAGATGAAAGAGGGTAAGATATTTAAATCTGCTATATTTGGATTTGTGGCATGGATGGCTGGCTCTTCTATTTTGTTGTTTATTGTTGCTGGCTTGTTTGTGCGCACTCAATCTCGCTCTATTGCTGAATTGGCGCAAGTTGCAGAAGAGTTTGGTAAAGGTGGTGATAGAAAAGACTTTAAACCTTATGGCTCAATAGAGGTAAGAAAAGCTGCGATTGCGTTTATTAAGATGAAAGAAAGAATTCAAAAACAAATCTCTGAGAGAACGCAGATGCTTGCAGGAGTGTCTCATGACTTGCGAACTCCTCTTACTAGAATGAGGTTGAGTGTTGAAATGTCTATGAAGGGAAAAGATAAAGAAGAGTTTGTTTCTGATATTGATGAAATGGAAAAAATGTTAGAAGGATATTTGTCTTTTGTTTCAGGTGAGGGTGGAGAGATTAATGTTGAGGTTGATCTTAATGAAACAATCTTATCTATAATAAATAAGTCAAGAGAGACTAATGCCTTGATTAGATATTCAACAACAGAAAGTATTAAGCCTATAATGGGTAGGGAGCAGGCGCTTAAAAGAGCTATTACAAATATTTTGACAAATGCTTTCAAATATGGAAAAACTGTTAATGTAAAGCTTGCTCGTCATGGTTTTAAGATGATTGATGTGATTATAGAAGATGATGGCCCTGGGATTCCTAAAGACAAAAGAGATGAGGTGTTTAAGGCTTTTTATAGATTGGAAGAAAGCAGAAACAAAGAGACTGGCGGTGTTGGTCTTGGGCTTTCTATTGCCAAAGATATCATAACATCTCATGGTGGCAAAATTGTTTTGGAAGACAGCGCTGAGCTTGGTGGTCTTAAGGTTGTGATATCTTTGCCGAAATAATAAGCAAAAAAAACACCCCACGAAAGTGGGGTGTTAAGGCTTATGGGCCTTTCGACAAATAATCCTTCGCGCAAAAATCTATCTAAAATAAAACGGTTGTTGCCCGTCAAATTGTTTTAATTGATAGTCTTGCTTGCTGATTTTCAGCTTTTGACCAATTGCTTTGCAAGAAAGAATATCTTCATTGTTTACAAAGCAAACCTTGCCACTGGACATTTCACAAAGACCAAGTTCGCCATTTGTGAAATTTTGTCTCCAGTACGCAATTTTTTTGTTCGGTTTTTTTCGAAGGCGAATTTCAACCCCTTTTAACTCTCCTACTTTGGTGACGTCTTTGCGTTGTCCCAAAATTTTTGCAAGTGCCACGTCTCCTTGGAGGTAGGGCATTGTTTTTATTCTCTCTTTTGCCATTTTTTAAATATTATTAAGTTTGTAATAATGTTATCAAAAATTATTAAACAAAATATTATTTGTTTTGTCAATATTTTTTTTGTAAAAAATTATGGTTTTTTGTTAATGGGGTGGTTTTTGTTATAATCTTTTGTTATCGCTTCTATGTTTATATCTGTATATTTTTGTGTGGTTGCAAGGCTAGAGTGTCCCAAAAGTTCTTGAATTGAGCGCAAATCTGTGCCAGCACCCAGCAGATGGGTTGCAAAAGAATGGCGCA
>CAYJIO010000057.1:0-5905 GCA_964370255.1 uncultured Azospirillaceae bacterium | reverse complement strand
TTCTATCTCCACTTGTAAATATCGCTTCTGCATAAGTATGAATATCTGCTCCTATATCTTGCCCAAAACCTATTGCAAACTCTGCATAATTATCAACACTTAATGCTGGGAGCAAAACATCATTTGCTTTTGTATCGCCACCGCTTTCAATATTCAAATGATATGCCGCCGCAACATAAGGAGAAAAGCCATTTTCAAAGTTTGTAACAAATTTCAACTCAGGAGATATATGAAACACTTGCAAATCATCAGCAAAAATTTTTATGTCACTTGCATTTCTATAATCCTCTGTATGCACATAATGATAACCAACAATAACACTTGGCGTTAATACATATTTTCCACCATACAAATCATAGTCCATTCCTGTTTTGCTTGCAACTGAGCCTGAATATATATCAAAATTCTCATTACCAAATTGGTTGTTTCCGTCAACAAAACTTGTTGCAAAATTGGCTGTCAAAGCACTAAAGATGTTATCCTTTTCAACTCTTATCCCCGCGCCTACTACAAACCCGTCTTGATTGGTTTTAATATCTTCATATTTTTGACTAGACCCAACATAGCCACCATAAACAGAATATGTTGTTTGCCAATTTGAATAATTATCTCCCATAAAATCAAAACCACCAATTGCAATATATGTGTCATTGTCAACCGTCAGTCCGCCTAAAGAAACATCTTCTGACAAACCTTTTGCATCAAACCAAAATGAGGGTTCATAAGCCTCATCACCAGAAGAGGCATTAGAGACAACCTTGCCAATCTCATTTGGGGTTAAGACGTGTTTTGTAATATCTGTCAACACTGTTGCATGCACTTTCTTTGAAGAATGAGACGAAAACAAAGAACTATCAAGCCCAACATTAAAAATTAGTGTCCCATCAACTTGCAAATTTGCATCACTTACAGAATATGTATACATTGGGGTTTGAATAATTTTTGCATTACCTGATAGCAAAATTCTATCATCACCATTTTCAGAAACATTAACTATAAAGTCTTTAACATCGGCATCTTGCGTGATATTAATTCCTTCTATTATCACATTGGCATCCCCTTGTGCATCTGCCAAATTAACAAATTTGTCGGCATCGGCACTAATCAAGTCAACATCTATGTTTGCATATAAGTTTGAATTTAAGGTCAAGTTTGTGCCTGTATTATATACATCAAAATTTGAGTTATTTGCCATATCAAATATCGCCTTGCCTTTAGACAAAGCTGTATCAACGCTCATTCCTGTGCCAAACATATTTAAATGCCCATTTACATCAACCCCCATATTAAAACCAATTTTAATTGTCCCGTTCTTAAATGTTGTCGTGCCATTAACCCCTCTCATATCATCATTTAAGACAACCACTCCATTATACTTAGCGCCGCCAATATCAATAGCAGAAACAGCGCTATCTTCAGATGTTATTGCATCGTTAAAGATAATTTCTCCGCCTTGGCTTGCCAATAATGCAACATAACATGTATTATGTATTGCATTGCTATCTCCCCCTGCCTGAGTGTTTCCTGTAAATATTGTTTGCTTAGCGTTCTCGGCATATAAATATAAATTATAATCATTATGAATTGCGCCACCAAAGTCGCCTGCATAATTATTTATAAAAGAGGTGTTGTATATATGAGCATCATACCCACTAGCATTTGATATAGCACCACCATAAGCAAGATGAATAAGCGCATCAGATCTTGTTGAATTGCCTTCAAACATTGAGTCATAAACATATAATTCCCCATAATTTGCAATTGCCCCAGCCTCAGAGAGAATTCCTTTTACTCTATATGCAATATTGTTCTTAAATATAGAGTTTCTAACTGTAACAATTCCTTCATTATTAGAAATTGCTGCCCCGCCACCAGCAACATTCCCATAAAAATAAGAATCATTAATATTAAGTGTGGCATAAAAGTTATCAAGCGCTCCACCATAATTTACGGGCTCACCATAAAAATCAGAATATGCATAATTATTAGAAAAGCTAGAATTATTAATAGTCGTAATCGTTTCTATGCCATCTGTTGTGTTTTCATCTTTGTTATTAATAGCGCCTCCATACCCAAGGATAAGAAAGTTGTTCATTTCAACATCATTAAAAACATGTTTTCCAGTTGTTATATTAAACCCAGCAGAGCCAGCATTGCTAACAAGCGCCCCGCTTGACACAGTCCCTCCGTCAAACACAAAGTTATTATCCTCTATATATGTTTGTGTGCCGAGCGTTATCTGAGAAGTAAATAATATATCCCCCTCAACAACAATGGGAGTTGCTTCGGTTGATACATCAGCCAAAGCATCACTTAAGGCATCAAAATCATCAATTGGCTCAACCTGAGCAAACGCCTTTGATGAGGCAAATAAAATAAAAAAAGAAAGTAATAAAGACCTAGCACATAACATAAATATCTCTCCTGCATAATTTTTCGTTACACAAAAGAGATATTTATTTTTTCCAAATACTCAATATATACAATAGTTTGACAAACTTTAGTATTATATTTGCATACTTAATATAAAAAGATTATTCAAAATCAGCGTCAAAAGTGTCAACTAAATTGTTTGTTGGCTTTTTGACATTTCCATATAAATTTGAGTTATTAATAACATGCCAATTTCCATCAGGAAATTTCTTTACCCAAACACCTTTATTAGTATCAGAACCAGAGCTTTTTATCATTACTCTCATAAAATCAGGCTCAGTTTTTTTGCTAATAAAAACAAGCTCATAATTATCTGGATTCATCTTATATCCATTATCAGGAGATGTTCCTTTTGCAAAGCTATTAAAGATATAATGACTATTTTTGTCCTTCATTCTAGAAACAAACGTAGCTCTGCTTGATTTCTTGTCCCAATCAGCTTCTTCTCTTAACACATATCGAAGCATTTTTTGCCCCTCTTCTCTTGTTTCCTCATTCATATAAGAAAAAACTCCATCAAAATACATCTTAACAGCCCCTTCAGGTGTTTTTAACATTTCAGGAATTCTTTCTTTCCACTCTGCATAAGTTTTTGGCAAGTTTCCATAATCGCTTTTAGGCTCATTTATAGAACCAACAGATGCACTTGCGTCAAAAGAACAAGCAACAACAACTAGCATAAACGCAGCAACTTTAGTTATAATGTTTTTCATATTTCCTCCAATAAAAATATGAAGTGCCTGTTTAATTATAGGCACTTCATTGTGTATTATATTATTTTTTCTTCTTTTTAGTTTTTTTGTTTTTTATTTCTTTTGCAAATAAATAAACAATGCCGCCTGATATAACAATCAAAATAATTGCCACCACGGGTCTATAATAAAACCACGCTGCCGCAATCACAAGAACAGACCAAGCCGTTCCTAATAAGTTTGATGTTAATTTTGTTCCAACAGATACAATGTTTCCTAAAAATGGCAAAACATCTGCAAGTGTCACAATAGGAGCCAAAAACATACTCAAACTAACACAAACCAAAAACAGCCCCAACAAACGAAGCCCCCAGGCTGTCAAAGTATTGCTGTCTTTATCAGACTTATACATAGATTGAGCACTATCAGCGCCCATAGCCAGAGCAAAATAATTTTGCCCATTTTTTGTAAAGTATTTAACAAAAGTGTCACCTGCAACTTTTGCAATCAAAGAAATTTCTGAATCTGGCGTATATGTATAAGTTATTCTAACATCGCCAACTTGAGGAGCTGCTGAGCTTTGGCCAATATAAATTTCATTACCTTGTATATGAATTAGCTCAGCCATCAAATTTTGATACTCAGGGCTTTGTGCTGCCATATATTGTTTTGCTTTTAACTTAAGCTTTAGCTTATCTTGAGCGTCCAAATTAACATTTAATGGTGTGTTAGAGTTCACTAGTTTAATTAAAAAATCTGGCAATCTATAAGCGCCAAATGTTACATTAGTTGCATAAAAATCAGCATCTTCTACCTGAAAATTTACCATGTTTTTATGGCCTTCTGGTTTCTTAAACATAGAAGAATCAATGGGAGCTCCTGCCCAATCTTTTTCATATGTATAGCTTGTAGTTGTGGTTGTTGAGCCACCTGTATTTTTCTCAGTTTGTGAGCTCTCATTTTCAACCCATTGATAAAACTCAACTTCTCTTTTAAGATTAATACCATTTTGAGATATCCCAATCAGGTTATCTGTCAAAACATCTTTTGTTTTTGCAACCCCCACACTATGAACCAACTTTCCATTATAGTTAGGATCTATTGTATCAATATTCTCCATACTAATTGTTGTTTCTTGTGCATCTTTAATTGCCTCAGCTCTTCCGACTGTGCGACCTTCGTTCCAAAACAACAACATAGTAGCAGCAACAAATAAAACAATTGCAAAAAGCATTCCCTTAAATGAATTGCCAAGCCTAGAAAGCCAGCTTTGCGTGCTTGTTTCAGTATAACTATCGTTAGACATTTATCTCTCCTTTATTTAGTTTTAATTACAATAAATACGCTACCACCAAAAAAACTTTTGTCAAATAAAAAGAAACATATATAAACAAAACGCCTGCTTTTCAACAGGCGTTTTATTGTCTAACACTTAAATTTAATCTTTTAATTTTGAATAAACATTCATATCCACAAATTTTTCAAGACCAAGCAGATAAGAGCCTTCTCTCTCAACTCCTTCATGACTATAGCCAAGCTTAATGGCTGACTTGTTACCAGCAATGTTATCAACACAAGACCTCAAAACAAACCGATTTGCTCCAAAAGATATCAATTCGTTCTCTATAACAGTCATTACTTGTTTGCAAAAGCCATTTCCACAATACTCTTTGCCTAGTCCCAAAGCTATCTCAAACTTTTCGTCATAGCGACGCCCAGTTCTTCTGGCCTCCACTCCACCAATGAGATTGTTACTCTTATCATAAACAAAGTAAAAAAACGCTATCCCATACGAAAACTCACTATAAATCCTTTGAATAAAAGACATGCAAACAACCACATCTCCGGTTATTTTTTCTGTTGCCAAATCAAGATAAGGCAAAAGATGTTCCCGATTTCTATTCATAAAACTTAAAAGATCATATAAGTAAACATCTTTCTCAGTATTAGGCGCTTGCAAAAAAAAGTTCTCGGTTTCAATTCTTTCTTTCATAATTATAAAAATTTGATTGTTAATAAAATAATTTTATTTCTATAACAATATTAAACACTTTCTTATCATTTGTCAATGCTTTTTGTCCAAAGCAGCTTACGGAATGACAATGTTTAAGAACTCAAAAATCATTAAAGATATGTTTATGATAGACAGCGAGGTGCTTATAAACTATATCGTTAAAAACCTTAACGCAACCATTGCAGGAGAATACTCAAACCCCAATGGCTCAGGAAGAATAACCATAAAATAAGACAACACCGCTTTGCAACCTAAGTGCCTAAATTATAACATTAAGGCACTTGCATTTTTTATAAAAGCGTGGCAATCCAGACCTTCCCTCTCTGTCATCACAAGCCCCTCTTTTTGTCATACCCCGACTTGATCGGGGTATCCAGTCAAAAAACATAGCAAATTCATTAGATTGGATTGCTTCATTCCATTTTTGGGTGACAGCCTGTGCCAAATAATTAGTTCGGAACTTGATAAAAAAAGCGCATTTTCAAAAGCGACTTTCGAACTAGCACAAGTTCTTGTTTTATAATAAAAAAACGTCTGTTTTTCAACAGACGTTCTACTTGGCTGGCGCCGCCTTACGGTTTACGAGCCAATAATTTATAATATTTTTTTATTACCTATTTATCATGTTTGCATTCACATTTATGATCTGCATCATGATTGCATTCACATTCATGATCAGCTCCGTGATTACATTTGCACTTGTGGTCTTTATCATGTTTGCATTCACATTTATGATCTGGTCCATGATCGCATGCACACTTATCAC
>CAYJIO010000056.1:0-5944 GCA_964370255.1 uncultured Azospirillaceae bacterium | reverse complement strand
TGATAAAAGCACTTGTTTGTTAAAATGCTTTTTTGCTGCTTGTTTTTGCTATCAATTATCATCACCTACCTCACTTTGGATAAATGTTATAACACATAAAACATATTTTTCAACATATTTATAATAGCATTATATAGTAAAAAAATTATTAAAAAACTTTTTGCTACAAATTATCCTCAAGAAAAGTTTATTGACTATTTATAAAAATTTTATATTGACTTGCCGCGCTTTAATGCCAAAAGGATTTCTGCTTCTTTGCTGAAGTTTAGCTTACCTTTTTTGCCTAAAGTTTTCTTTAATTTGGTTTTGAATATATTAATGGCTTCTTTGCTAACATTTGTTTTGCCGTTTATAAAGTCAACGCTTTTGGCAAACAAATCTCTTTGAACCTTTGTTATTCCTGCTTTTTTCATATTGGCAGCACCAAACATATTATGATTACCGTTTGAAGAAGTGCCATCACCAAAAACTATATTATCAGGTGTTGTTGAGCCACAAAGTGCTGCAAGATGAGCATATGTCAAGGCATCTTCTTTTGACAAGCCTTGCGACTCTAATCCTTTTAATACTTTTGAAAGATTGTCATTTTCAACCCAAAGGTTTAGAATTCTTTGACTGTCTTTTATTTGAGATGATTTATCTTCAATGTTTGTTTTTGTGTCATCAACGACCACTAATTTTTGAGCATCTTCAAAAGAAATTGTATCTTTTGTCTCTATATTAGATACTTTTTGCCATTTTATATTATCTGTTGTTGGCTTTTTAGGCTTTGAAGCAGGTTTGAAACCTTCGTTTTTGCTAAGAAAACCAGCATAAAACAACACTGGACCCAAAGCAAGCAAAGTTGTTTTGCCAAGAACTTTAAGAGAATTTTTGATTCCTCTTCTTACTTTTCTTGCTGAAGGAAGTTTTTTTTCTGCTTTTTCTATATACTTTTTCATTTTGCCTTTTGCATTTGCAACAAATGAAGAAAACGCTACAGAAAATGCAGACTTTGGTTTAGGCACATAAGTTTTTTTTGCTTTTTTTACTTTATTTATTAGTGTTGGCAAGTTCTTTGTATTATTTTTTAAGAGTGCTTCTACTTTTGTGATCATCCAACTGTCTTTATGCTTATTACTTAAGGATTTTGCATGGCTTATTGCGCCATTACGTCCATCGTTAATCTTTGCTAAAAAGACTTCTGCATTGATGTAAATTTGTTTGCCTTTATATTGTTGAGCCTCATTAATTATTGAAGATATCTCACTTGATGTAATGGATGGTCTATCAGATTTAAGCATATCAATTATATACTTTGTGATATAATTATAAAATTCTTCTCTATAATAAATATCTGCCGAGTTGGGGCTTTGACAAGAATATGCTGTTTTTACTGTAGCCTTTGCCATTGCAAGAGATACAAGCATTTGCTTAAATTGCTTATTGCTTATTTTTGATTCTCCGTAAATATTATCAATATTAATATTGTTTAGCATCATATTATATTCTGTAACTCTTTGACTATGTAAGCTCTTCATAGCGTTAAAATTACTCATACCACTCAAAACTTCTGTATTTCTTTTGAAATTATGTCCATTATTATGCATTAATTTTCCCCGTTTTCTGTTTAATCTATGAGTTGTATAGCACAATTTTTTTTAGAAATCAAGTGTTTTTTTGTCTATTGCGTCAAAAAAGTTCTGGTTGAAGGTTATCTTCTAAGAAATTTATGGCCTCTTTTGCAATTAACATACTGACTGGCCTCTTTCTTTCAAGCGATATTTGGTCTAGTTCATCGACCAATTTTTTTATAAATTCAAACGAACGTTCTGTTCTTTTTAAGATGTATGAGGCAATCTCTGGGCTGATACTCAAGCCTTTGTCATAACAAAGCTTTACTAACAACGCGTTTAATAAAACATCGTCTGGGGTTTTTATTTCAACCCCTGCAAGGGCTGAGAATCTTGAATTTAAGTCTTTTATTGGGGTTGTTATTTGGTTTATGGGCTGGTTTGAGGTAAATAATATATAACCACCCTCATTTTTGTATATGTTATAAAGATGAAACATTGCCTCAAAGTCAGTTAAATATTCAACATCTTCAATTATCAATATTTGGCTGATATCAAAATATGTATCAAAGTTATCCATATTTATTTTATGTGCAGAAACAATTAAAGCGCCATATTTTTTGGCAAAAATATTTGCTAAGTGAGTTTTTCCGCTTCCTTTTTTGCCATATATATTAAATGCAAAAAAGCTTTTGTGCCAAAAAGTGTCTATAACCTCATAAGCCTCTTTATTGGCAGGGCTTATAAAAAAGTCTTCTTCTTCAAAAGAGCTTGGGAGCTTAAAGTTTATTACGGTTTGCTTCATAACACACTTACAATCATTGAGGTTAAATCTCCTAGAGAATATGGCTTGGCCAAAAACTTGGCGTTTAGTAAAGAAACATCATTTTCATCAAGCAAGTCTTGAGTATAGCCAGAAGTTAAGATAATCTTTATGTCTTTTATATCAGCTTTAATTAATTTTGCAAGCTCAACACCACTTATTCCTGGCATGGCAACGTCAGAAAAGAGGATTTGAAAGTTTTTGTCTGTCTTTAATATATCTAGCGCTTCTTCACCACTTGCGGCCTGAACAACGTCAAAGCCTTTTTTGCTAAATGCCCTGACCCCAAAGGTTCTTACCGAATGTTCATCTTCTACAAACAATATTCTTGCTTTTTTTGTATCTAGTTTTGATTCTTGAATTTTTCTGTCTATGGTAGAGACATTTAAGCCCAAAATCATTTTTTGAGAAACGCTTATTGGAGCTTTTATCTCTTCTTTTATTTCCATCACTGGTTTGCCGTCTACGGTTGTTTGATAATTTATATATTCCTCTTTGTCTTCTGTGCAAAGCGGAAGATAAACAAAAAATTGGGTTCCGCTCCCTACAATGCTTTTTACTTTTATAAACCCTTGGGTTTGGCGTATAATACCATAAACCATAGCAAGACCAAGCCCTGTGCCAGAGCCAACAACGTTTTCTTTGGTTGAGAAAAATGGGTCAAAAATTTTGTTGATGTTTTTTGGCTCAATGCCACAGCCAGTGTCTTCAACCTCTATGCAGACAAAATTGTTTGGCATAATTAAGTCTTGGCCAAACTGATATGGCTCTTTCAACTCATAGTTATATGTTTTTATTTTTAAGGTGCCTTTGTTGTTCATTGCATCTTTGGCGTTTATGGCAAGATTTATTATAACCTGAGAGAACTGGGTTGAATCAACTTTTATGCTGCCCAAATTTTGTTCATGGAAAATCTCTAAATTAATGCCCCCACCTAAAACTCTTTTTAGCATCTGTGATATATCTGTAATACTGTCTAAGACATCTATCAACTGAGTTTTTAATGCTTGCTTTCTTGAAAAAGCCAACAATTGCTGAACCAAACCAGCGGCTCTGGTTGCATTTTGTTTTATCTGAATTAAGTCAGCAAATGACGGGTCACCAACACCGTGACGCGCAATTAATAAGTCACAAAAGCCAATCATTGCGGTTAAAAGATTGTTAAAATCATGCGAGACACCACTTGCCATTTGCCCCAAGGCTTGCATTTTTTGAGCTTGGGCAAATTGTAGCTCTAATGATTTTTGCTTTGATGTGTCTATCATAAACAAGATATAGTTATTATCTTCATAACTTTTTTGAATATAACAAGATAAGTCTTTGTTATTTATGGAAATGTTTGTTTGCGCGTTCTCAAGGCTGATGTTTAAGTCTTTGCAAATGTTTATATCTTTGTTTTCTAAAAACTCTATAGCGCTTTTGTTAATTTTTTTGATATCGCCTGCTTTTGTAATAAAGGCTATTCCTATTGGGGAGTTATCAAACAACATATTTTGCAGATTTTTATGTATATTTAGCTCTTTTATAATGTCTTTTTGAGAGCTTATGCCTGTGACAACAACACCGTGGTTCTTGATTTTGTCACCAACCTTAAAGCCGTTTTGAAAAATGCTTGCCTCAAACAAGCCTTTGTTTGCAATATTAAATGAAACTTTATCAGACCAATAATTTATTGATTGGGGGATATTTGAGTCATATGACAAATATTCTTTTAGGTTTTTATCTATTATATTGTCTTTGGTTGTTTCTAACATTGATGCAAAGGCGTTGTTTGCGTATTCTATGTTATAATCTTTGTCTATTGTATAGACCCCTACTGGCAGATAGTCTATAAAATCTTGCAAATATTTTTGCTCTGAGATAAAGATTTTATCAACGCTTTTTTTGGAGGTAATATTTTCAAAGCTCCATAACGCATAGCTTTTTTTATATATCTTTTTTATTGAGAACGGGGCGTCTAAAAGGTCTTCTTTTCTTAAATATATTGGTTTTATAGAGACGACAAAGTGTTCGGCAATGCCTTTAATGTCAAGGCAAAGCTCAACTTCTTCTTGGCTCAAGTTTTCTAACGCTTTTAAGAGTTTTTGAACCTGAACGCTGCAATCTTTGTGGTTGTTTATGATAAACTCTGCAACGCTTGAGCTGCCAAAAAGCTCATTTGCTTTTGCGTTTTGTATAACTGTTTGATTATTTGTTGTCTCTATCCTTTTGATAAAATTGTCATTTTTAATTAATGCGTTTGCAAAACCGCCAAAAGAAATTGCTTCTTCTGCAACCTTTATAACACTAAGGCCTAAGAAAAACAGTGTTGAAATGCAAATTATTATAAACAAGAATATTTGCACAAAATATATTGGAATTATTACAAGAGTTATAATCGATATAAACAACAAAGACAAAAAATACATCAAAGCAACAAGCCTTGATTGCAAAGCTTTGTCTGGTCTTTTATTGTTGCTGTTTGAGTTGCATAACATAACTTATAACCTCTGCTACTGCCTTAAAGTGTTCTTCTGGTATGGGCTCATCTATATCAACACTTGCGTATAAGGCTCTGGCAAGTGGTGGGTTTTCTATAATTGGCACATCTAAGTCTTCTGCCATTTTTCTCATTCTTAATGCAAGGTGGTCAAGGCCTTTTGCATTAACGATTGGAACATTCATTTTATCCATATCATATTCAATTGCAACTGCAAAATGCGTTGGGTTAACAATTACAGCGCTTGCTTTTTTGATATTATCAATCATTCTGGCTCTGCTTCTTTGCATTCTTATCTGGCGTTGTTTTGCTTTGACTAGTGGGTCACCTTCTTGTTGTTTGTATTCTTCTTTTACTTCTTGTTTGGTCATACGCATTTTTTTGATAAATGCATATTTTTGATAAAAGAAGTCAAGCGCTGCTATAACAAAAACAGCAATTGCAACAGTGAAAATCAATAACAAAACAACCTTATGAATAAGCTCCATAATAGCAATTGCAGACATTGAGGGCATTGCATTAACGCTGTCTAAATATGGGGTGATAACCTTTATTGCAATAAATGCTACAACAGATATTTTTAAGATGCCTTTTAAGCTTTCTACAATTTTTTTCATTGTAATAAACTGCGTTAAGCCCTTAAATATATTAAGCTTTGACCAATCTGGAACAAGCTTTTTTGGGGCATACATAAAGCCTGTTTGAGATACATTTGAGACAACACCCAAAATCATAAAAACCAAAAACGGAATCGCAAGCAACTTCATGGTATCTGTGATTGTGGTTGAGGCAAGTAGCCTTAAAGATCTCTCATCAACGTTCATCTGAGCTGGGGTTTCTATAAACTTTATGCTCATATTATAAAACCATCTAAACATCATGGGGACAATAAACCAAGCAACACCTAGCATGCCGATTAACATTATAAAACTTTTTGCTTCTTGCGATACGGGGGCGTTGCCTTCTTCTTTGGCTTTGCTTAGCTTCCGCTCGGAGGGGTCTTCTGTTTTTGAAGCGTCATCATCATCTTCTGCTGCAATCATTGAACCAAGCCCTCCTCAAAATATTTCAAAAACCAAGCAAGCATTA
>CAYJIO010000055.1:0-6073 GCA_964370255.1 uncultured Azospirillaceae bacterium | reverse complement strand
GCTTATCTTTGAAAGCTTGCTTCTAATAACCTTTTTTTGCTATTGTCAATAAGCTCTTCATTTCCTTTTATGTTTAGTTGTGGGGCAATTGCTTTGATTATGTTGTTTGCAGTTGGCACGGTGTTCCAACCTGATGTTACAAAACCCCAGGTTTCTTTTATGGCTTGTGGCTCATCTAAAACAACTAGCAAGGCATATTGTGGGTTTGAGGCAGGAAAAGTTGCCAAAAATGAGGTTATAACCTTGCCGTTTATATATTTGCCATCAACTAGTTTGTTGGCGGTTCCTGTTTTTCCTGCGACTTCATAACCTTCTACGTTTGCGTTTTTGCCACTTCCTTCAACAACAACGCGTCTTAATAGCCTTAGCATTTTTTTTGAGGTGTTTTCTGATATTACCCTTTGGCCTGCCACGTCACCTTGTGTCTTTATAAGAGTTGGGGTTTTGTAGGTTCCTCCGTTTACAATTGCTGAGAAGGCCGCGATTAAATGCATTGGAGTTACAGACATTCCATAACCGTATGAGAGTGTTGCAACGGTTTCTTCTGGCCATCTTCTGGGGACTATTGGCTTGGCATTTTCTGCGCTTTCAAGCGATGTAGAAGCAAAAAAGCCTAAGTCTTCCATAAAGTTTTGTTGTTGAGTTTTGCCAACTTTTAAGGCTATGTGCGCTGAGCCTATGTTTGATGAATAAATTAAGACCTCTGCTAGAGAAAGCCATCTGTTTTCTGGCCTGTAGTCTTTTATTGTGTTATATTTTAGCTTAATTGGTTTGGTTGCATCAAAACTGTCTGTTTCTTTTATTTTGCCGCTTTCTAAACCAAGGGCTGCGTTAAATATCTTAAACACAGAGCCCGGCTCATAAACGCCCGAGGTGGCAAAGTTAAATCTATTTTTTAGAGAGCTTGACTTGTTGTCATTGGGGTCAAAATCTGGCAGTGAGACCATTGAGATGACTTCTGCTGAATTAACATTCATTAAAATTGCTGTTGCGCCAAGTGATTTATATTTTTGCATTCCCTCATAAAGCTGTGTTCTTATGGTGTCTTGAATACCAACGTCAATAGAGAGTTTTAATGGAATATCTGATGATTGCAATCTTTTATCCAAAAATCTCTCAACGCCTTGCACGCCTTTGTTATCTATGTTTGTTGTGCCAAGTAGATGAGAAAATAAATTTTTGTGCGGATATACTCTTTTTTCAACCTCTTCAAAGTCTAGCCCTGGTAGCCCTAGAGCGTTAATATCATATTGCTGAGAGGGAGATAGGTTTCTTTTTATATATATAAACTTGCCTTTTTTGCTTAGTTTTTCTAAAATATCTTCGTATAAAACATCTGGGAATACTGCGGATAATTTTGCTGCGGCCTCTTTGGCGTCTAATATTTTTTGCGGGTTTGCGTATAGATTTACAGTTGGTAGTGATGTTGCAAGAACTATTGAATTTCTGTCTAGAATATCTGCTCTTTTTATTGGGCTTTGTTGCATTTGTGCAAGAGTTTCTTGGTTGAAGCCAACGTCTTTTACATTAAATCTGTTTGATAAACATATATAAAAAACGCGGCAGCAAAGAACTATAAAAACAAATAAGAAAACAGCCATAACAAAAAAAAGCCTGTTTTGACAACTGCTTAAAGAGCTGTTTGCCATGCCATAGCCTCTTGAAAAGCCAGATCTTGAGATTTCTATTTCTTGACCGGCATCATAAAACTTTTGCTTACTTGCAGAGTTTGTCCATTTCAAAGTATTATCTTTCTTGCGATGTTAACTTTTTATACTTTAATCCAGAAGAATCGATTCTTAACTCTTCTTGAGATAGTGATAACACAGAATAGTTAATAATTTGTTCAGCATCTAAACTTTTTAGGTTTATGTGCTTCTTTGATAATGCACGCAGTCTTTCTGGAGAATTTAAGTGCGCCCATTCTGCCTTTAGGACATGAATTGATTTTATATCTTTTGAGATTTCTTGATTTATACTAACCAGTTCTTCTTCAAGACCTTGGACGTTATACTTCATTACAAACATTACAACTCCTAATACGCAAACGAACGCGAACCATGTAAGAACTGTTGCTGTTTTTATTGAACTCATACTTCATCTCCTTTTTTTGTGGCATATCTTAATTTTGCAGAGCGAGAACGAGAGTTTTCCTCAATTTCTTCTTTGCTTGGAACAATTAATTTTGAAACCTTTGATAGTTCATAAGAATTTTCTTCTGTATTTATTGGCATATATCTAGAAACGCTTTTGTTTTTGCCAGATTTTTCATTAAAAAAGTTTTTTACAATTCTGTCTTCAAGAGAATGGAAGCTAACCACCGCAATTTTGCCGCCATCTTTAAGCACTGAAAGACCACCGCTTAAGCCTTCTTCAAGCTCTTCTAACTCATTGTTTACGTAAATTCTTATGGCCTGAAAGGTTCTTGTTGCGGGGTCTATTTGACCAAACTTCTTAAAAATTACTTTATAAATAATCTCTGCTAGCTCTGTTGTTGTTTCAATTGGTTTTTCTTTGCGATAATTTTCAATCGCTTGAGCTATTTGTCTTGATTTTTTTTCTTCTCCGTATTTATAGATGATATCTGCAAGCTCTTTTGCTGGAGTGTTGTTTACGACATCAAAAGCACTTAGCCCTGTTTTTGACATCCTCATATCTAGTGGAGCTTCTTTTGCAAAAGAAAAACCTCTGTCAGCCTCATCTAGTTGCATTGAAGAAACACCTATATCAAAAACAACACCGTCCACTTTTTTTTCAACAAGGTCTTTTATGCTGCCAAACTGTCCTTGAATGAATATAAATCTGTTTTTGTATTTTTGTTTTAATTCCTCAACTCTTGGCAAAACGCTTGGATCTCTGTCTAAGGCTATTACTGTTGTGTTTGCTGTGTCTAAAATTGCTTGTGTATAACCGCCATTGCCAAATGTTGCATCAACGTAGGTTTTATTGTCTGATATTTCTAGTGAGTTTAATACTTCTTTTAACATGACGGGGTAGTGTTTCATTTGCCTTCCCCTGATAGTGTTGGCCTGTTTTTTAAGGCGCTTTCTCTAACTCTTTTTTCTTCTGTCTGCCAGTTTTCTTTGCTCCATATCTGAAATTTTTTGCCTTTTCCGACAAAGACGGCTTCTTCTTTTATGTTTGCGTGGCTTATTAACTTTTCTGATAAAAGGATTCTACCTGTCGAGTCGAAGTCAAACTTTTTTGCATCGCCAAAAATAAGGTTGGTTAAATCATCTTGTGTTTGAGAAAAGAAATCCATTGATGTTTCGATGTCTTCTGCAAGTTTTTCTAATAAAGACTCCAAGCACCCCTCAATACAAGGAGAGGTTAGGCTTCTGTATAGGATTATTGCGCTTTCCTGAGATTTTGTTATTTCTCTGTATTCTGAGGGGATTGAAACCCTGCCCTTGGCGTCAACCTTGTTTGTTATTGTGTCTATAAATAAAAATCTCTTTAACATACTTATGGTATATCATGGGATTTTTTGGGAATCAATAGAAAAATTAACAAAAAGTAAAAAAAAATAATAATTCACGATTTATTAACTATAATCGTTTAAAAATAATGTGAATAACTAGGTGGGTGAGATGACTAAAATATCACATTATGAAGTGTATGTAGATGGTGGCGATGGGTGGAAGCTATTGCAAAGATATGCACAAGAAGAAAGATCAAAAGCGTTTAACTTGGCAAAAGATAAAGAAAACGAAAAATTAGCTGTAAAGGTTATAAAAGAAGTATTTGACAGCTCTGATAGCTCATATTCTGAGACGGTTGAATATGTCAAAGGCCTTAGAAACACAAAAAGAAACTATACTTTTTATAGCAAAACTGAGCCTCTTGAAGCAAAGGGCAAGCTTGTTAAAGAAAAGCTTAATATATCTAAGGCAAGTCAAGCTGTCTTTATATTAATAACAATTATTGTTGTAAGCGCTGTTTTAGTTAATTTTTTGGGGACACTTGCTTTTCCTATCTTTGAGATGCTTTTGCCAGAAGAAAGTGTTAGATCGACCTTTTTTATAGCCTTGTTTGTTTTGTTTATTGCTATTGCTTTTCCGCTGATGTTAAAAAAAGTGCCTTGGAGTGATTTGAGTATTTCTTATTTTAATAAAACAAACATAGGTGAAGAACTCTTTATTGACAAGGCAAGAACAGTTTTTAATATATATAACACAAACGATGATTTTGCGGACAATAAAATCCCTGTGCATCCTGAGGCTAAAATATCTGAAAAAAGAATAATTATCAACTTTATGGCGCAAACGCTATCTGCACTTAGCTCTGAGAGCTTAAGCAAATTTGACAAGCTTGGCATAAAGTTTATTGTTTATGGCGCAGTCTTAGAGCTTGCTTATTATAAAAAGCTGAAGTATGGCCCTATAAATTCTTTGTTGGCAGAGGCTATGGAAATATTGGATGGAAAAGAAGAAGATTTAGTAAACTTTTATCAAGCAAAAAGAGCATATAAAGACACGCAACAAGCGCTTCACCTAGCTGGGCTGGGGGCGTTTTTGATGGATAAGATAATATTAAAAAACCCAGTAGATAAAGATTTATTGATAAGAGCTATAAAAAAATGGAGAGCCCTTGATGGCAAAAGTAATGACGACATAGCAACAAGTAATGAAGCTATTAACACAGATTCTGTTGAGATTAAGGTCTCAAACATTATTACAGTTAGTCATAATATAAAGCTTTTTGATGCAACAAAAAAAAGTAGCACAGAAAAAAAACAAGTTAATGCTATTGAAAGTATCGTAAACAGAATTGCAAAAAAACTTGGCGGAAAAATATTTATAAAAGAAGATAAACAAATAAGCTTTGAGTTCTTGGATATAACGATTGGGATTGCATTTGCAAAACAAGCTCTTAAAGAAATTAATGAATATATTTATAGAACTAATGATGAAAATATTATCTTTAATGTCAAAATAAATTTAATAAAAAAACAAGACAATAATGACAATGCTCTTTATATAAAAGATGTGCTTAGTTTTACAAATGATGATGAGATATTAACAACCTTAAACATTGTTAATGAGGCAAAAGAGCAAACAAGCCTTGAGTTTTTGCCTCTAGGAAAAAAACTTTTGCCAAGTGTTGGAAAAAATGTTGAACTATATAAGATTTTGTAGTAGTTTGATAAAATATAAAAAGGAGTTGTTATGACAGAACCGATGGGATTTTCAACAGTTAGAGATCCACAATTGTGGGAAAAAACTCTTAACGATGTTAATAATGTTGACGAAAGCTTTGATAGTGCCCGCGATTTGGGATATGTTAGGCTTAATTATGCGCGTGTTGGCGCAGTTGGGGAGCTTCATGAAAACTATGATTCTGAAGATATATACAAGTTTCAACTCCAGTCAAAAGGTGATTTGGCACTGTCTTTTATGTCACCCAAAGAAGAAAGCCCCGTTGATTTTTCTAAATATGACGATTACTATAAAGAGCTTTTAAGAGAAACAGACCCAGAAGCTTATGATGAGCTTGTCGCAAAAGAAAAAGAAGAAGAAGCTCAAAAAGAACTTTTGTCATACACCGCCCCTGGCATAAAAGTAGAGGTTTATACTCTTGATAAGTTTGGCAGAGAAAAATTAATTGGTGACAGCTCTCTTGAAGAGGGTGAGGAGCTTAGAGACTCCTTTGACAGCATGATTAAGGGTGAATATGCGGCTGAAAAAGGCACTTATTATATCAAGGTAACAAGAGATGATACTGTTGGCGCTAATGATGACGTTAATTATGTTATACAAGCCTCAATGGGAGAGAATATTAAACATGACTATGTTGCAACTGAGATAACATCTTCTGATTCTAAGGGCAATAAAGAAACTCATATGTCTGCTGAGCTTAGCTCTTATCTGAATGGTGCAAACGCAATTCAGGCACAAACAATGGCGGCGCAAAATGCTGTAAATATGTTAACTAGTGGATATTTGAACTTGGCAGAAATTAATTCTAGCTCCTCTTGGTGGAAAATATAAGCATCTTTATAATTTATTAAACATTAATGTTTATAAAAAGAGGTGGGGAGAGATTATTCTCAGGGAAAACTAGCAAGCAAAGA
>CAYJIO010000054.1:0-6213 GCA_964370255.1 uncultured Azospirillaceae bacterium | reverse complement strand
TTTAATATAGAAAAATGTCGTTACCACAAAATTGTCATCATGACCGATGCGGACGTGGACGGTAGCCACATCAGAACCCTACTATTAACGTTCTTCTATAGACAAATGCCAGAGCTTATTGAAAAAGGTTATGTATATATTGCACAACCACCATTATATAAAGCAAAACGTGGCAACTCTATCATCTACTTAAAAGATGACAAAGAAATGGAAGACTACCTTATCCGCGGCGGCTCAGATGATGCAACCTTAATAATGACATCTGGAGAGCAAATCTTTGGTCAAGACCTAGTAACATTGGCCGAAAAAGCAAAAAAAGCAAAATCTCTAATCTCAATCTTGTCTCAAAAAATGCCAGAAAAATTAGTTGAACAAATTGCAATCTCTGGCCTATTTGATGCAGAAAAACAAAATGACGCATCTATAAAAGAGCTAGAAACAAGGCTTAATACAAACGAAGCCGAATATGACAAAGGCTGGGAAGTCAACCTTCAATCAGATGGCATTCACTTTGCAAGAACTTTGCGTGGCGTAAAAGAAGAATACATCGCAGGCTCATCAGTGCTTGATTCAATAGAAGCAAAAGCCCTATTAGAAATGGCAGGTTTTTTAACAGAAAACTTTGCAAAAAAAGCAAAATTGGTTTCTAAAAACGGTGTAGAAAAAACTGTATTAGGCCCAGTTAGCTTAAATGATGCAATTTTTGCAGCCGGCAAAAAAGGTATTTCAGTATCACGCTATAAAGGTCTTGGTGAAATGAACGCAGAACAACTGTGGGAAACAACTCTTGACCCAGAAGCTCGTTCTTTGTTGCAAGTTAAAGTAGAACACTTTGACGAGGCCGATGAAGTGTTTTCTACCCTAATGGGAGATGTTGTAGAGCCACGTAAAGAGTTTATCCAAACAAACGCAATAAACGTTGTAAACCTAGACGTATAGGAACATAAATGAAGTCTTTCTTTTCAGCGCTTATCCAAGCAACTGCAATTTTTGCCATTTCTGCAAGCCCTTGTTTTGCAACAGAGGTTTCAATATTTGCCATAAATTGTGAAACCCTAAGAGGAGAAGAAAGAAAGACCTCAGCCAGAATAAGAGCAACAGACATTGCAAGCAAAAAAGCCGTAGAAGGCGTTGCAGAAGTATTTGCCTTAAAAAAACATATGCCTGAGCATGAGTATAATATATTTGTTTATGACTTAATAGATAACAACATATCAGAACTAACCTCAAAAACAACAAAATCAGATGACTTAGAAGTTTGCGTTGAGGTTAGTGGATACTTAAACACATCTGCCATAAAAAGAACTGAGATAAACACACCAGAGCCAATAATCGAAAAAGAAGCCATTCTATCAAAGAAGCCATTTTTATACATAGCTCCAACAAATTATTATAACGACACAAACTCAAGCAAAGTCTCAGAAGACATCTCCATAAACTTTAACAATGGAGAAAACTTTTTAATTACACAAAAAAAACAGCTTGCAGACTATATCATCTACCCCAAAGTATTAAAAGCACAAATAGATGCCATAAACTCTCAAACAAACAGGCTACACATGGTTATATCTCTTGACTTTGAAGACACAGAAACCTTAGAAAAAACAACCCAGCACCAAAGCAAATTCATTTTAATTGATACTAATAATGATGAACAAGCACAAGCTCAAGAGCTAATGAAAAACCTGTTTAAGCAAGCAAGTTTTGCTGTCTTGTCAAAACTAGAGACACTAGCCTACAAAAAAACACAAGACCCAAACAAGCTTCCAGAGTTAATAAAAGCAACCAACTAAAAAAGGCGAGCGACTAACGCTCACCTTTAATTTTTTTTATAAAATAATATATTCTCAGATAATTAAGCGGATTAAAAAACGTGCTTATCCTTAAAACTTTTTGTTTATCCCTGTTTAAGAGACTAAGGCAAACTGGCAAAGTTTGTTTCCTATATTCCGCCAACCGCCGCAATATTTGACGGTCTTCCTTTCTTTTCATCAACTTGCCACCACATTTATAGCACCTAAAAAATATATATTTTATGTGAGTTGCAAAGCAATTTACACACTCAACCCTAAAAAAATCATTAAACCTTGTCTCAAAAGAAGATATATCAAAAAAGATAGTATAAACGTCTCTATCGTCATCAAGCAAACTGTTTAACTGTTTAATCGTTCTAGGATAGCCATCAAACAAAACCACGTCCATCTCTTTAGAAAAGTTTTTACTAATAACATCTATCACCAAGTCATCATCAACAAGTGCGCCAGAAGCAATTATTTCTTGCACTCTTTTATTTCCAGACACTTCTTTCTTTATAATTCTACTTGCATAGATAACTTGCACCCCCGCCAAAAGATTTTTTATAAAAACTGCGACAAGTGTTTTGCCTGAACTAGGCGGCCCAACTAAGATTATGTACTTTTTCATAGTAATTAAATTTATTTATTAATAATTATTTTAATTCTTTATACGTTTATCTTCTATATGCGCTGGCAATTCTCACCTCCCCTGCTGTCATTACCCGACTTGATCGGGTAATCCATTAAAAAGAGGAATAAAAAAGGTCATCTTCTATATGCGCTGGCAATTCTCATCAATAAATAAGAGACAATCTCTTCTTGTGGCATATTTGTTGTCCTAAGATCTTTCTGTGTCTCAAATAACAATTCATTAATTGCCATAAGCTTTTCTTTATTCCAAGCCCTCACCTGACTCTTAAAAGCATCTTTTCTCATCCAAAGCAATTTGGGCACTGCTTTGTTTATTGCCTCTTCTTGCATATATCCATCTTCAACCAAAGCACAAACACTCATTAACTTATAAAAATGATATATTAACATAGACACAACAACAGAAGCATCTTCTCCTTCTTTTATAAGGATATGCAAACTTTTCTGAGCTTTGTCATGGTTTCCAAGAGCCGCAGAATAGCATATATCATCAAAAGATGAGTTAGACACATCGCAAACACACTTAATAACACTCTCAATTGAAATATTTTTTTTGCTTCCCATATAAACAATAAGTTTTTCAATCTCTGCCATAGAAGCAAGCCTATCGACACTCAAGCGAGATATTAACAAATCAAGCGCATCATTATCAATAGAAAGCCCTGCTAAAGCAATTTTATTTTTAACGGCCTTAATATTATCCTCTGCTCTGTCATCATAACAAGCAACTGCTGCCAAATAATCTTCTTTTTCAAACATTTTTACCAAAGCAGAAGATTTATAAAGATTAGCCCCCACCAAAATCAATAAAGTATTAGAGCCAGTCTCAAATAAAGATGCGATATTTTTTGCCAAATCATTACCAGCCCCCTTCAAGACAACAACACGCCTCTCACCCATCATTGATACCGCATTATATTCAGAAGACAAAATCCCAAAATCGCCCTTAATAACATCCATGTCCAAACGAGCGACATTAAAAGCATCAAAAACATCTGCACACACAGTTTTTATAAGGTTTTTAACATTATCTTCAATCAAGCCAATATTCTCTCCATATAACAAAAAAGCCTTTATTTGTTCTGTGGGCTTTTTTATATATTGATCGACCTGAAGTTGTTTATAAATCATTATCTCTTACTCAGCATCTTCATCTTTAATAAGTGAATGAAAATATGCAGCCAACCTAAGCGTTATGTCATTTGCAAGAATTTTTGCTGTCTCAGAAGTCGTTTTTTTGCGAGACATTGTAGAAGAATATGGACTTGATAGCACGTCAAAACTAGAATAAGATATTGCATCTCCTTGCAAAATTTTATTATAATTATTATCAAACAAAGTATATTTTGCAATATATTTAACCCTAATTCTTGTTGCGGTAATATCTTGACGAAGAGCTTGCTCTGTTTCATCTTCAACAATTTTTGCAATCTCTAACCTATATTGCGGATTTTTTGGCTGCCCCAAAGGAGTAAGACTATCTAACAAATTGTTTCTAGTTTCTTGCCCAATTCTATCAGGAATTAAAGATATTGCAATTGTTGACATATATTCCTTAACAGATGCCTCATTATAAGAGCCCACATAATAATCAGAACCCTCAACACTCTTTTTAGCATATAAAGGCTCAAACCCACAAGCAGAGGTTAACATTAAAATCGCAAAAACAAAAAACTTTTTCATATCATAAATCCTTTTTTTATATAATAGATTAAAATAAAAAAATATCAAGCAGTTTGTTTTATATTCAAACTATGCTTTATTTGAAAGTATTGTATGCTTTATATTATAACATTTAAACAAATGTTGAAATGTTATAATATAAACGATTGAGAATTAAGGCTTTACAAATAAGTTTTTTGTTGTAGAGTTTACTTCGTTAAAGATTATTGTTAAACCATTAAAATTATATTATTATGGCAAAAATTTTAGTAAATGAACGCTTTATTGCAAAGATTGTAACAACTTATGGTGACAACCCCGAGTCAATTGCCAATACATTAGCAAAAGAGACTGCAAATGGCTGGAGTAACACAGCGATGTCTTACCAAGCCCACGGTTCCATTGGCTCAAAAACTGTTTTAGCCTTTCAAAAAAGATTACCTCAAATTGAAAAAAATGCTTTTGAAAATGTTGATGATTTATCTAATGAAGCCTTATTAAGGGCTATTTATATAGAAGAGGCTGACTTTTATCATGAGTTTTTTTCCAAAGATGCGGTCATTAATTTCAGCACAGGCATAAGCTTGAGGGTTGCTGATCGGTTTTTGCAGTTTAAGCACATTACAGTTGTTGTTGGTAACAGGGTTATTGCAATTGCAGAAGAAGAAAAGAATATCAGTAATGTTATCTTTCTGCAAAAGAAACGCGTAATTTGGCAAGGAATTAAGAAGGAAATTTTCTTTGCAGTTGTAAACTTAAAAGTGACATGGAAAAAATAACTAAAAAAAACAAGCGGTAGGATTATTATAATCCCACTGCTTGTTTTGATTTATATAAAACTTAATTTATATTTCCTTAAAACCTTCTTATATACGCAAGACGTCTTACGTATATAAGAAGGTTTTAATTTGAGGAAACGCAAATAATTTTATCTAGTTGATTTGAATATTTTTCTTTTGCTTTTTGGTTTTCAAACTTTGTTTGTAAATTGATAAAATGCATTTCTTTTAAATTAAATACTTTACACAATTTCAAATCTGTCTCCGCAGTAAACCTTCTTTTTTGAGAGCAAATTTGCGATATTCTATTTTGTGGCACAAAAATTCTGTCTGCTAATTGTTTTTGGTTCAAGTTATGTCTTTTCATAAAAGTTCTTAATTCTATTAACGCTTCATTTTTCATCTCATCCTCCTGTTTAATAACTGTTACACTTTCTAAGTATTATTGTTATTTATAAAAATAATCTTGTCAACAAAATTATACGCAAGACGTCTTGCGTATAATTAAATGCATTAATTATTGTAAAATAAACTATCTTGTAACAATTATAAAGTAAATTAATCTTATGACAATTATTATGCAACAAAAAAGGCTTGCAAACGCAAGCCTTGTAAGAGCGTTAAAACCTACTACACCCCCACTGCCTCTTTTTGTTTTGCTGTCAATTCTTTAGTTGCTTCTAAAGCAAGCCCAAACAATACATCATATTCTTTTTTAGAAAATGGCTCTCCTTCAGCCGTGCCCTGCACTTCTACAATACCACCGCTTTCTGTTAATACAAAATTGATATCCACTTCTGCGTTGCTATCTTCTATATAATCAACGTCTACCACGCAAGCTTTATTAGATATTGCACAAGAAATTGCCGATACAAATTCCTTTACAGGATTAACAACTATTTTCTTTTCTTTCATCATTTTTTGAATGGCAAGATAGAGGGCAACAAACCCACCTGTGATAGATGCGGTGCGAGTACCACCATCAGCCTGAATAACATCGCAGTCAACCACAATGCTAAGGCCTTTGATTTTTTCCAAGTCAATAACCGCTCGCAAAGAGCGCCCAATCAAGCGCTGAATTTCTTGAGAGCGACCGCTAATGCCTTTGGTCTCACGACTAACACGCTGCTGACATGAACGTGGCAACATTGAGTACTCTGCCGTAACCCAGCCTTTATTTTGACCTTTTAGCCAGTTTGGCACTTTTTCCTCAACACTTGCTGTGCAAATAACATGAGTATTACCAAATTTTATAAGACAAGACCCCTCGGCAAAAGGGTTGAAATTAGGGGTGATTTCCACACCCCTAATTTCATTATTTTGTC
>CAYJIO010000053.1:0-6359 GCA_964370255.1 uncultured Azospirillaceae bacterium | reverse complement strand
CGATGGGGGGTATAAAATAGCGTTTCTCTTTAACTGTAGGGTGGGGGCTTGCTCCCGCCGCAGGGTGCCCCTGAAAGGGGTGGGGTAGTTATAAAACCGCTATGTTCTTTTGTAGCGGCAAGCATTGCTTGCCACAGTGGCGAGCACTGCTCGCCGCTACAGTTTTTTGTCACATGGCGTGATTTATTGAGGCGATTAATATTCAGTTCACGTTACGTAAGGGGTATTGAATGCGTCACGCTAACCTTGAAAAGTCATTTGTTAATGATAATCTTTTAAATGTTTTCTTGACAAATGAATGTTTTTGTTTAATACTATAACAACAAAAAAATTAATAATAATATTAACTTAAAAAAATAAAAAAATGTATGAACGAGTAAAAAAATGGCATATGGAAACTTTTCCCAATGCTGAGGCCGCAACACAAGAAAAACGTGTTTATGATGAACTTGAAGAGTATGACAATGAAAAAGATTATAACCGAAGGCTTGAAGAACTAGCTGACGCTTATATATCTTATGTCGGCTTGACAAGGTTTTGTGAAGATGTCGTGTTGTTTGCAAAAATTTATGACGAGGTTCATAAACATTTTTCAAGATCAGGGTTTGTAGAAGCCGTTCTTGTAAAATTAAATGTTAACAAAGAGCGAGCTAATAATGGCTATTGGGTTTATGATGAAGCTAGTAAAGAATATATAGCGGCTCACAAATTAAAGTAAAGAAAAGGGTTGAGAAATTTCTCAACCCTTTTTTTGAAATATCTGAAAACGAATTAACGTTTAGAGAATTGGTATGAACGACGAGCTTTGGCCTTACCAAATTTCTTACGTTCTACAACTCTGGCATCACGAGTTAAGAATCCTGCTTTTTTAAGGATAGCTCTTAATTCTGGCTCATAGTCGTTAAGTGCTTTTGAAATGCCGTGTTTGATAGCACCAGCTTGGCCTGAAAGACCGCCGCCTTTAACTGTGCAAACAACGTCAAATTCACCAACTCTTTGAGTTAATTCAAAAGGTTGGTTGATAACCATTTTTAATACTGGACGTGCAAAATATTCATCAATAGTTTTTGCATTAACAGTGATTTGACCTTTTCCTGGTTTTACCCATACTCTTGCTACAGAGTTTTTTCTTTTTCCGGTTGCATAAGCTCTGCCAAATTTATCTTTTTTTGGTTTTCTTACTTCTTGAGCAACTTCTTTAATTTCTTGTAATGCTTCCATGCTCATTATAATGCACTCCTTTTGTTTTTAGGATTTTTTGCAGCAATATCCAAAACAATAGGATTTTGTGCAGTATGTGGGTGTTCAGCCCCAGCATAAACTCTTAATTTTGATAATTGTTCACGACCCATTGGAGAACGGTTAATCATTCTTTCAACAGCTTTTTGAACAACTCTTTCAGGAAACTTACCTGCCAAAATTTTTGCAGGAGTAGTTTCTTTAATTCCGCCTGGGAATTGAGTGTGATGATAATAAGTTTTGTCAGTTAACTTTTTGCCAGTTAACTTTACTTTGTCTGCATTGATAACTACTACATAGTCGCCACAGTCAATGTGTGGAACAAAAGATGTTTTGTGCTTGCCGCGCAGGATTTTTGCAATCTCTGCAGACAAACGACCTAATACAACACCAGTTGCGTCAACTACATACCATTTTCTTTCAACGTCAGAAGGTTTTGTAGAATATGTTTTCATTGTTTTTCTCTTTATAAAAAAATTAAACTTCGGAGGTGAATATATATTGTTATTATTAAGAGTCAATAGTTTTTTTTGTTTATTTTTCAATATGTTGCAATGCGGTATTAAAATACCCTTGTCTAAGATATTGAAATTTCTTGAAAAGTAGCATCTTTTAAAAAGGTTGATAATAAAAATAAATGCATTAAGCTTGTTTTATATTTGTTGAAAGAAAAAAATGAAAAATTTTATTGATGAAAAAAAGATTTTTGACGCCTTGGAACATAAGGCAAGTAAAGATGAAGTCTTTAATATATTAAAAAAGTGCCAAGACACAGAGCACAAGGGCTTGAGTATAAAAGAAACAGCAGTGCTTTTGAATGTTGAAGACAAAGAAATTGTTGCAGAAATTTTTAAGACAGCAAAAAAAGTAAAAGAATTTGTTTATGGTGATAGAATGGTATTTTTTGCGCCATTGTATGTTAATAATTTGTGTGATAATAGCTGCCTTTATTGCGGATTTAAGAAAGATAATAAAAATTTGCAAAGAACTCATCTAAATCATCATAAAATTAAAGAAGAAGTCTCTCTTATTATTAATCAAGGCCACAAACGTATTTTGATGGTTTATGGCGAGTCTGAAAAATATGGTGTTGAAAATATTGTTGAAGATATTAAAGCAGCGTATTCAGTTAAAGGCTTGAATAGTGGCGAGATTAGGCGTATTAATGTAAATATTGCACCTTTGAGTGTTGAAGGCTTTAAGGTGTTGAAAACTGCTGAGATTGGAACGTTTCAGTGTTTTCAAGAAACTTATCATCAAGAGACATATAAAAATGTGCATGTATCTGGCAAAAAAAGTGATTTTTTATGGAGGTTATATGCGCACCATAGAGCAATTGAGGCAGGGATTGAGGATGTTGGAATCGGGGTTTTGTTGGGGCTTTATAATCCAAAATTTGACATATTGGCAATGATTGAGCATGCAAATGTTTTGGAAAAAGAGTGTGGGGTTGGTCCTCATACAATTTCATTTCCACGTATTGAGCCCGCACTTGATTGTGAGATGGCATATAATCCGCCGTTTGCAGTTGATGACTTTGAGTTTAAGAAAATTGTTGCGATTACAAGGCTTGCATTGCCATATGTTGGAATGATTATCTCTACAAGAGAAAGTGCTTGTCTTAGAGATGAGTTGCTAGAGCTTGGGATATCTCAACTTTCTGCTGGCTCAAAGGTGTCTCCTGGTGGGTATAAGGTGTCTCTAAAACAAGATACTTTTAATCAGCAGCAATTTAAATTGTCTGATGAGCGTTCATTAGATGAGGTTATATATGATTTGGCAACAAAAGGCTATATGCCATCATTTTGCACAGGATGCTATAGAAAACACAGAGTTGGAGAGCATTTTATGGGATTGGCAAAAAAATGCTTTATAAAAGATTATTGCACGCCAAATGCAATATGGACGTTTGCTGAATATTTGCGCGATTATGCCTCTGATAAAACAAAAAAAGCAGGCTGGAGTTTGATTGAGAGTAAGTTGGCAACAATTGTTGACAATGATAATATAAAGAAACGTTTGAGCTTGATTGCTAACGGAGAAAATGACGTTTATCAATGAGTGTTTAGAGCTCTAAGCAATTAATTTTTATGTCTTCAAAAATTTGTTTGGCAACAGACTCGTAATGTGGATTATTTAAGCTAGCATAAGCTTCAAAAATTGCATTTTTTGAAAGTTTAGATTCAATTTCTGGGTGGTTATTTAAATAATCTTTTAATTTTTTGCCCATGAAGCCATTTGAGGCAATAATATTAACGCCAACAAATTCTTTTTTGAAAACATCTCTTATTAATGGATAATGTGTGCAGCCTAAAATTAAGGTGTCTATGTTGTTGAATTTTTTTGTATATTCGGTGATGATTTTTTCTGCTTGTTTGAAGTCGTTACTTTCAATTGCAGGCACAAGCTCTGGTGCTGCAATTTCTTGAATGTGCAAGTTTTTATCTATTTTTTTTAGTTCTTGAGAATAAACTTTTGAGTTTATGGTTGCAGGTGTTGCTATTACGCCAATTGTTTTTGCGCCATCTTTGAGTGTTTCTTCTAACGTTGGAATTACAACGCCTAATACTTTTATGTCTGGGTGGTGTTTGGGCAAATATTGTTGTTGAATATATCTTAAGGCTATGGCCGAGGCTGTGTTGCAACCTAATATAATTATTTTGCAATCTTTTTTTATCATAAACTCAATGGCTTTTATTGTTAGCTCAACTATCTCTTGGTTTGATTTGTTGCCGTAGGGGAGGTTTTTGGTGTCTCCAAAATATAAAAAGTCATATTGTGGAAGAGCTGTTATAAATGCTTTTGCAATTACCAGCCCGCCTATTCCTGAATCAAAAATACCAATTTTCATAAAATCTCCTCTGGGTTTGTTTTATATTACAAAGATAAAAAAAGCAAATGATTATTTATTTGACTTTATATGCTGTTAATTATATAAAATTTTATAGGAGAAAATGATGTTTGGTATTAAAGAAATTGTTGAGTTGTTAAATGGCAATGATGATGAATGGCTTTATCAAGCAGCAGATAATGCAAAAAAACAAGCCTATGGAAATAAGGTTTTTATTAGGGGCATTATAGAGAACTCAAATATTTGTGAGCGTAATTGTTTATATTGTGGGGTCAGAAAAGAAAATAAAGAGCTTAAAAGATATAATTTGTCTGAGGCAGAGATTTTGGAATGCGCAAAAGGTATTCGCAATCAGGGCATTAAAAGTATTGTTATGCAATCTGGCGAGGCTCAGAGTCTTGATGATAAAAAGATTGCAGAAGCAATTGCAAAAATAAAAGATGAAATGCCTGACTGTGATGTAACTATTTCTTTTGGAGAAAAAAGCCGTGATGTGTTTGAGATGTATAAAGACCACGGCGCTGACAGATGTTTGTTGAAAGTAGAAACCCTGCAAGATGATGTTTATGAATACGCTCACCCAGGGTATAAATTAAAAGACAGGGTTAAGTGTATTGAGAACTTGCTTGATTTGGGTTATCAAGTTGGCTCAGGTTTTATTTGGGGCTTGCCTTTATACAGTCAAGAAAAGTTTGCTCAAGATTTATTGACCTTGCAAAAACTTGGCGTGCATATGTATTCAACCACACCATTAATAGCCTCAAAAAACACACCATTTGAGAATTTGGATTGTGGCGGTGTTGATACCATTTATCGTTCAAATGCCATATATCGAATTATGGAGCCAACAGTAAATATTCCAGTAACATCTGCTTGTGCAAGTTTGGATGAAGGATCAAAATCAAGAGGTTTAAAGCGTGGGGCAAATGTTTTGATGTTATCATTTACGCCAGAAAGTGTTAGAAAAGATTATTCAATATATCGTGGCAAAAACACAGTTAAGACAGAAGAGTTAAATGCCCTTGAAGCCCTTGAAGAAGAAGTTAAAAAAGCAGATATGGTGCTTGCTTATGAGCGTGGCCGCTCATTGTATCAATATAAAAAAGGAAGATAAATGCAGTCTAGTGGGTTGAGAAAAAAAATTGTCTTTGCAGGAGTTGCAAACTCTGGCAAGTCAAGTTTGATTAATGCAATTGTTGGAGAAAGAGTTGCCATAACCTCAGATGTGTCTGGCACAACCACAGACCCTTTATCAAGAGCCTTTGAGCTTTTGGGATATGGGGCAGTTACAATGTGTGATACGGCAGGCTTTGGAGATTATTCTGAGCTTGGGGAAAAACGACAAGAAGCATCGTTGCAAACATTGAAAACAGCAGATTTGGCGGTGCTTGTGGTTTGTAATAATAATTTAAGCACAAGTGATGCTGAGGTCTTAAACACAATAAAGAAGTTAAATTTGCAATACATTATTGCTTATAATAAGTCGGATATAATTAATTATGACGATTACAAGTTAAAAGTTAGTGCCAAAACAGGCGAGGGGATTGATGAGCTTGTAGAAGAAATTATAAAAAGACTAAAACAAAGCCAGCAAAAAAAAGTATTAGAAGGCTTGGTAAAACAAGGTGATAGTGTTTTATTGGTAATGCCACAAGACTCGTCTGCGCCAGAAGGCAGATTGATATTGCCTCAGGTGCAAGTGATTAGAGAAATTATTGATAGGCATGCGGTGGTGACTTGTGTGGCTCTTGAGGAGCTTGAGCTTGCTTTAAGCAAAACAAAATATGATATTGTTATAACAGACACTCAGGTAATTAAACAAGTTTTGGAAGTGGTTGACGGTAATCAGAAAGTGTCTACGTTTTCAATATTATTTGGTAAGGCAAAAGGAGATATTGACAAGTTTTTAAGTGGTCTTTTTGCAATTGACAAGCTTGTTGATGGAGATGTTGTTTTGATTGCTGAGGCTTGTGTGCATACAACAAATCATGATGATATTGGCAAAGTGATGATTCCCAAGCTGTTGCAAGAATATACGGGCAAAAAAATAATTTTTGAATTTGTAAATGGCAAAAAGCTTATAGATGACTTTAAGGGGGTAAGGCTTGTGGTGCAGTGCGGTGGTTGTATGCTGACCCCAAGTGAGATGAGCGCAAGGATAAAATCTTGTGAGGATTTTGGCGTGCCAATAACAAATTATGGGCTGTGTATTACAAAGTGTTTGGTTGGAGATATAAAAAGATTGACTTTTTGATTTTTTTGACAAAAA
>CAYJIO010000052.1:0-6492 GCA_964370255.1 uncultured Azospirillaceae bacterium | reverse complement strand
GAATTAATCACCCCCTCCTGACCTCACCCCTCAAGGGGGAGGGAAGAAAGAGATAGCCCCCCTCAAGGGGGAGGAAGGGGAATTTGAAAAAAGGAATGAATGATATGAAAAAAAGTTTATTGATGACTGTTGCTGTTATTGGATTGTTTGCGTATTCAAACGCCAATGCGGTTGGGGTGGCTGCCACAGAAGCAGAATTATTGGTGCCAACATTAAACAGAATTAAAGCCGAGGCTCAGAGTGCAACGTTGCCAGCAAGTTTTGAGTTAACAGAAAAAGGTTACACAACCACTTTTCCTGAAGGTGCTGTTTTTGTGGATGTTTTTAATGGGTCTTATAATGACCAATATTATTTTGATGCAGGATATAATAAAGAAATCCTTAATCTTTTAGTTAACTCTCCTGCAGCTATAATTGGCGGTGATGCTGCAAGTGGATATACTATTTCTTTTGATGCAGATTTATTTCCAAATTCTGGTTATTCATTAAACACAGATACTACAGGCTCAAATTTTGTTATTACAAAATACTTGCAAGGTGCAGGTGGGGTTACGCCAAAACAATTGGCGGTTGAGTTTAATAATCCGCTGGGGGATACGCTAGATGGAAGTGGCGCAAATGAGGCGACTAAATATTATAAGTGGGTAGTTGATGCGACAACTGGCGATAGAGCTTTAGCTGAGGTAAGCACCCCAACAGAAACTCCTATAAAAAATTATGATATCGTTGCAAGCTCAAGTGAAAATACGAGAGTTGCACACAGCTCTGATATTGACTTTATAAAGAATAGTTTTATAAGTTTAAATGAAACTACGAATGCTGATACAGAAGGAGGTGCTATTTATAATGAACTTGCTGATATAGGTGCTATATCAGGTGATTTTATTAACAACTCTGTAAATTCTACATCTACTGAAGCTGGTTCTCACTATGTTGAGGGTGGTGCTATTTGGAATAACGGACATATAGAAAGTATCACCGGTAACTTCATTGGCAATTATGCTTTATCACAAGATATTGATACTTATGGTGGGGCTATTTATAATTTTTCTAATATTGACAACATAATTGGTGATTTTTTGGGCAACTATGTTGTTTCTGAAAACAGTAGCGCAAGAGCAGGAGCAATCTCCAACTTAGAGGGTAATATCTCTGAAATTATAGGCGATTTTGTTGGTAATTATGCGTTCTCTAAAAATGAACATGCGTTTGCTGGAGCTATTTTTGTTTCTTCTTTTGGCAGTAACACAATTGGTAAAATAACTGGTGATTTTATAAACAATTATGCAAACTCTACATCTTCAAACGCTTACGGTGGTGCTATTGCGGCTGATTATAACGGCATTATTAATAACATTTATGGTGATTTTATTGGTAACTATGCAGGCGCAGATTTGAAAAGTGCAAAGGGTGGGGCAATATATATCAGCAATGGGCTGATAAACAATATATCTGGTGATTTTATTGGTAATTATGTTAAAACTTTATCATCTGTGTTTACTGATGCGCAAGGGGGTGCAATATATTCTTCGTATTCTAGATTTGGCTCACATGCAAATATTTCTTCAAAAGATGAAGATATATATTTTTCTGGCAATTATACTGAATATGGGGCAGTTGGTTTTGAGGTCAGAAACTATAATGCAATTCATTTAGCAAGTGATTCAATAAATTTTGCTCCTGCGGTTGGAACAAGCATTGTTTTTAATGATGGAATAACGTCTTTTGATGATGATGATGTTGATACCAATGGGGATTGGATACCAGATACTGCTGCAGGAGATATATTTAATAATATTAATATAGGTGATTATACTTATTATGACAATATTGGGGAGAAGTCTATTAAAGCCGGTGGATCTGTCATCTTCAACGACACAGTTGAGAATGTGAATATTAATCTTAACAAAGGTTCTGTTATATTAGGGCGTGAGAACCAATATACTGATGCATCTTGCGTTGGTGGTGGTTGTAGAGATATTACTTTTGATACCGCAACATTAAGTGCGCTTTTTGATAATGTTAATGTTAATATGGCATCTGGCACGATGCTAGATGCATCTAATGGGGTTATTCAAGACACTGCTATCAACACTCTAACTCTTGCAGACAACACTTTCTTTGGTATTGACTTGGGGCATAATGGCACAACGGCTGTTTCTGATACTTTCACAATCGCAAATCTTAGTGAATCAAAAGAAGTAAATCTTAGTAGTGTTGTGTTTGCTGACAGTTGGGTTGATGGTGATTATACAAATGTTTTGGTATTTAATCAAAATATAGATGTTAAAGATGTTTATTTATACACTTCAACAGGTAATTATGAAATCATAGGCAATGGTAATGGCACAATTAATATAGACTCTGATACGACAATAAAAAGCTTGACCACTGTTATGGAAGCTCCGTCTGATAAAGACAGGTTATATGATATGAGTGCGGATGAAATTGTGGCAACAAACTTTGGGGTGCAAAAAGACGCAAACGTCACGGTTCAAGGTAATGGCAACTCAATTATAGGTAACAATGGCGGCAACGCAAAAGACGGGGCAGTTATATCTGCTGGGCAAGAGTTTGTCCTTGATAATGTGGCTTCTGTTGAAGGCTTTAACACAACTTATGGTGCTATATCAACTGGAGGAACAGTAACTGTCAATGCAATAACAAACTCTACTTCTTTTGAAAACAATGTAGATGCAGACATCAGGTTAGATGCAACTGGGGTGGCAAATCTTAATACTGGGGTTGATAACTCTATTATCTTAAACTCTGGCGTTTCTGGAGATGGAACAATAAACAAAGACGGTGAGGGAGCTCTTGAAATCAACGAAGATGCTGGCTTTGTAGGTGAGTTTAACTTAAATGAGGGCTCTGTTAAGCTTTCTGCTGACGCTAATGACTTTTTTGCTAATGCGGGGGCGTTAAACGTGTTTGGTTGTATGGTTGATGTTGCAAATGGCACAATCCTTAATACAAACCTTGGTGACTTGACACTTAGCTCAAACCTTGAGTTGGCTTTTGATGTCAACTTGGCGGTTGAAACCGCAACTGCTGGTATCTTTGAAAGTGATACGTTTGAAGTTGCTAATTTAACCAACAACGGTGCTCATCAAATTTTGGTTGAAAAGGTTAATGTTTTGGGCTCTGCAGCCGCAGAAAGTGTTAAAGTTGATATATCTGATGATGCAAGCATCAATGCAATATTGGGCGTTGCAACTGACTATGTGGTTGAGGGTGATGTTTATAATTATGACATCGACAGCTCTGAGATTGCTGACGGTATATTGATATTTAACAAAAAAGCTGGGGGTGGAACTTCTGATTTTTCTTCTGCTGCATATACATCTTCTGTTGCCAGAAATATGTATTATTTGCAAGCCTTAGATGTTAGTCTTGATGTGCTTGAAGATGTAGGGCTAAACCTTATTAAACCAAAAGCCTTGGCTAGTGGTGATGATTTTGGCACTTGGGATAATGCTTGGGTTAAGGTTTCTTCTTATAATGAAGATGTTAATCTAAACGGAATTGATGTTGAAAATAAAACCTATTCTGCAATTATGGGAATGGACACAAAACCCGTGCTTGAAGACGGATATGTTGGTTATTATTCAGTATATATGGCATATTTAAATTCTGAGCAAGAATATGCAAATGTTGATATTAATCAAGACTCTGTTATGCTTGGTGCTAGGTCTGTTATATATAAAGATAATTTGCATTCTGCATTGAGCGCAAACTTTGGAACAAGTTTTGTTGATGCAAATAATGCGACTGGAAGTGAAGATTATGAAATGTATAGTTTTTCCTTATCTTCAAAAACTGCTTATGATATTGACCTTTATTGTGGTGAACACATCTTGCAACCTAGCTTGACTTTGGCTTATTTATATAGTCATACACCTGATTATGATAATTCTGCAGGGAATAACGTTGAAGCAGATGATTTACACGCATTTAGAATATCTCCTGAGGTTAAGCTTATTAATCATCATATGAATAATTTTGATACTTATATTGCTGCGTCTTATAACTGGGATATTACAAATGATGCAGATGTTGTGGTGGCAAATGTTGGCTTGCCTGAGATTTCTGCTGACCCTTATGCTGAGTTTAAGGCTGGTGTTTCTAAAAACTTTGACAATGGTATAAGCTTGCAGATTGATGTTGTTGCAACAACTGGTGGTAGAGATGGCTTTGGTGGTAATATAGAGCTTAAGTGGGCATTTTAGTAAAGGGTATCCTTTACTTCTTTTCCCAGCCTTGGTTTGTTTGTTGGAAATAAGTTAACTCAAAGCCTTTTTGTTTTAAGTCTTTATAAAAGGCTCTGGCTTTATCTAGCTCATATTCAATATTGGCGTCAAAGATTATAAAAACTCTTTCATATTCCGCTTCATCAAACTTGGCTCCATTGACCAAAAACAAAAATTTTGCATCATTCTTATTTTTATATTCTGCCGAGATGTGGATTGGCTGAAGCTTTTCTGCGCCGTTTTTTTTAGCCCCGTGAGGCAAGAATGAGGTGTCTGAGTATGACCATAGCAAAGAATTGATTTCATCGACCTCATCGTCTGATAATGTTTGAATTCTGATGTTTTTATCTAACTCGTATGCTCTTTCAACAAGTTTTGGTAAAACATCTGCTAGTTTTTTGTTGATTAAGTGATAAAAGCTAAAAATCAAATTTTTAACTCCACAAAATGAGTGTTACCATCTGTTGTTTTTATTTTTGTCATTAAGCTTTTTTTATTGGCTCTTTTAGCCTCCAACAAATATGCGTTTATATCTTTGCAGTTTATCATTATATTATTATCAAAAGCCTTTATTTCATCACCTTGTTTGATGCCTTTTATGTATGCGTCTGAGTTGTTTTGAATATTTATTATACTCAGGTCTTTGTTTGATATCTCCATATTTATGGCAAGACATGAGTTTATTTCTTCTTTTGCTTCTGTTTGTTTTGGTTTTGTTGTTGCTTTTATGGTATATGTGTTTTTGTGTGTTTTTATATTAACCATATCTTCTGGTTTTATAAACATTAATGTCTTTGAGATATCTGTTGAGCTTTGTATTTTTTTATTGTTTATTTCTGAGATTACATCTCCGACCCTTAGGCCTTTTTGATATGCTATTGAGTTTTCATTTATTTCTGATATTTTAACACCATCGTCAAATTGAGAAAAACTAAGACCTATCCACCCGCGGTTTATTTTTCCGTGTTTTTTTAACTCTTCTATAATTATCTTTATTTGATTTGAGGGCAGGGCAAAACCAACTCCTGAGGAGGTGTTGCCTTGAGAGAAAATTGCTGTTGTCATCCCTATTACATCACCATTTATATCAAACAATGGACCACCTGAGTTGCCAACATTTATAGCGGCGTCTGTTTGGATATAATTATCATAAGGATTGTTTCCTATGTCTCTTGATTTTGCAGATATAATGCCAACACTTGCTGAGTTGCCAAGGCCAAAGGGGTTGCCTATTGCCATTGTCCATTGACCTACTTTTATGTTATCTGAGTTGGCAAATTTTGCATATGGCAAAAGCTCAAATGGTTCTATTTTTATTAAAGCAATGTCTAATAGCTTATCCTTGCCTTTGACTTGCGCCTTAAAATTTTGTGTCTCATTTATTTTAACATCTATGTTATATGCCCCGTCAACAACATGATTGTTTGTTACAATTAAACCTGTTTCATCTATTATAAAACCAGAGCCAACAACTTCTGAATTATTAATTCTTGAGGTTATTGATACAACTTTTGGCAAAGATTTTTCTGCCAAAAAAACAAAATCTTTTGCGTTTGCAATTGTGGCTGATAACAAAATAAATAAAACTATAAGTTTTTTCATACTACTGGTTCATTGTTGTAAAAAAGTCATTGTTATCTTTTGAGTATTTTAATTTATCTAATAAAAACTCCATGCCGTCTGTCATACCCATTTGCATTAAGACTCTGCGTAATACCCACATTTTGGTTAAAATATCTTTATCTACAAGCATTTCTTCTTTTCTGGTGCCTGAACGAGTGATATCAATAGTTGGGAATAAACGTTTATCAGATAATTTTCTATCAAGAATAATCTCAGAGTTGCCTGTTCCTTTAAACTCCTCAAAAATAACCTCATCCATTCTTGAGCCAGTATCAATAAGCGCTGTTGCTATTATAGTTAATGAACCACCTTCTTCTATGTTTCTGGCAGCACCAAAAAAGCGTTTTGGGCGTTGTAGAGCGTTTGCATCAACCCCACCGGTTAAAACCTTACCTGAAGATGGAATTACTGTGTTATAAGCTCTTCCTAATCTGGTTATTGAGTCTAATAAAATTACGACATCTTTTTTGTTTTCAACAAGTCTTTTGGCTTTTTCTATAACCATTTCTGCCACCTGAACGTGTCTGGTTGCTGGTTCGTCAAAGGTTGACGATATAACCTCGCCTTTAACAGAACGTGTCATATCTGTAACTTCTTCTGGTCTTTCATCTATTAAAAG
>CAYJIO010000051.1:0-6555 GCA_964370255.1 uncultured Azospirillaceae bacterium | reverse complement strand
CTACATACTCTTCCATGGCTTCTCTCTAAAAATGGATAACTACTTGTGATTTTTCTTCCTTATGTACGCTTTTATGTACACGGCGGAAGTAAAATTACTGCGTATTTCTCTCATTTTAAGAGAGACGTTGGCAGTAGTAAAAATGGATAACTACTTGTGATTTTTCTTCCTTATGTACGCTTTTTATCTTGTGTCTTGTAGTTATTTAGTTGGGTGAGACTTGACCTTAAAAATCTTTGTTGTGGCTGCTACGTTCCCGTCCTGACCAGATTGGCAAAGTTTTAACCCAAGCCTCAATGCTTATATTATGTATTTTGTTTTACTTTGCAAGCAAAATAAATTCATAAGCATCATTTTTTTTGATAATTTTTTCAACGCCAATGTTATCAAAACCCAAAACATTAATAGATGGGACGAAAAATGGGTTGAAACTATCAAAAATTATTTTGTTTTTGGCTTTTAAGCCGGTTTTTTGCATAAAATCTTTTATTTGTGGGTGCCATAATGGTTTTTTAAGGTCACCTATTACTGTAACAGGTTCATTTTGAGATAATACAAAGTCTTCTAGCTCGTCTAAAGCGCTTTCAAAATCGGCTACTTTTGATAAATCAACTTTGATTATGGAGTTGTCTATGTTAAATAAGTCGTTTGATTTTTTGTATGTAACGCTTTGTTTTTGTGCACTTTTTATTTTTATGTTGTTTGTAAGGTTGGCATGGGCATTAATAGAGTTATAATTTATGACAAACAAAATTATACTTATTGTAATGTATCTTTTTCTTTTTTTTGTTAATGCAAAAAGTATAAAAAGCATGCTAACTATATATATTTGTAGTAAATAAGTGTTGATTATTGCAAATGGCTTATAATTAAACAACGGAAATATTGTTAAAAAACTCAAAATCAGAGTTGTTGAGAGCAATATGTTGCTTTCTAGTTGTTTTCTTTTTTTTTCTTTTAGGTAACCCATTTGATAGTCTTTCTTATTAAGTTTAAAAAAAGGCAAGATGACTTGCCTTTGGTAGAATCGAGATTATAATTCAAGTGCTTTTTTATAAGTTTCAATCCAATGTTCTTGTTCTTCTCTATCTGAGGGGTCCATTTTTCTGATTTTTAAGATGGTTCTTAATGCCTTGATATCAAACCCTGCAGACTTTGCTTCTGCAAAGATATCTTTGATATCATCAGAGATTCCCTTCTTTTCTTCTTCTAGTCTTTCTACTCTTTCAATGATTGATTTTAGTCTTTCTACGGCAACGCCACCTGTGTCTGTCATTTTTTTTTCCTTGTAAAATTAAATTTAAACATATATTTAACTAAACTAGAATTAAAATCAAGAAAAATATTTAGGCAACTATAGGAGAATTTTTATGCCAATTGAAACAAAAACTAACATATTAGCCACTTTGGGGCCTTCAACAGATACAAAAGAAATGATTGCAAAACTCTTGGATGCAGGTGCTGACGCCTTTAGAGTGAATTTTTCTCACGGAGATCATAAAACACACAAAAAAAGAATAAGATTTGTTAGAGAGCTTGAGAAAGAGAGAGGTATATGTATAGGTATTTTGGCAGATATGCAAGGTCCAAAACTTAGAATCGGGGAGATGAGTGATAACTCCATTTTGGTTGAGGGAGAAGAATTTGTTTTGGATACAAAAAAAGAAATGGGCAACTCAAAACGTGCTCCTATGTATCATAAAGAGATTTATGCAGCTATTAAAAAAGGCGATGATCTGTTGATTAATGACGGAAACTTGGGCTTGAGAGTTGTTGAAACAAACAATAAAGATTATGCAAAAACTGTTGTTACAATAGGTGGGGTGCTTACTTCTAAAAAAGGTGTTAATTTGCCAAACACAAAGCTAGACATTAAGGCAATTACTCCAAAGGATGAAAAAGACTTGGAGTTTGCTCTTAAATGTGGAGTTGATTATATTGGTCTTTCTTTTGTGCAACATCAAGAAGATGTTTTGCATGCAAAGAAATTGGTCGGCGATAAAGCCTGGATTATCTCAAAGTTTGAAAAGCCAAGCGCGGTTGAAGATTTGGAAAAAATTATTGAGCTTTCTGATGGTGTTATGGTTGCTCGTGGTGATTTGGGGGTTGAGTGCCCAATACAAACTGTTCCTGTTTTGCAAAAAAGAATCGTAAAAGAAGCAAGAAAGCAAGGAAAGCCTGTTATTGTTGCAACACAGATGTTAGAATCTATGATTATGGCGCCAACACCAACAAGAGCAGAAGTATCTGACATTGCAACTGCTGTATATGACAGTGTTGACACTGTTATGCTTTCTGCAGAAACTGCGGCTGGCAGATTTCCTGTCGAGGCGGTTACAATGATGCATAAAATTATAAATGCTGTTGAAGGTGATAGTGTTTGTAAAAGTATGGCAACAAATTCTAGAAACAAATCTTTTAATGTATCTCAGTCAGATGCTATTACATATGGTGCAAGTCAGGTTTCTGAAGTGCTTGAAAAAGTAAAGGCAATTGTTACATTTACTTCTTCTGGTTTTACAACAAGATTAGCTTCTCGTGAAAGACCTTGCTTGCCAATCGTTGCGATTACACAACAAGTTAGCGTTGCAAGAAAAATGTCTATTTTGTGGGGCGTTAATTGTTATATAAACAAATCTGTATATAAAAGTTTGGAAAAAGCGCATCAGATTGCAATAAAAATAATAAAAGATAATGATTATGCAAAAACTGGTGATCATGTTATTTTAACCGCAGGCTTTCCGCTTAATCAACAAGGTTTAACTAATATGTTAAACACGGTATTAATTCCATGAAAAACCAAGTCTTGATATATGGAAGGCATGCAGTAATTGCCGCTCTTAAAAACAAAAACAGAAAAATAATAAAGATTTTTGCAACATCTGAAAGTGCAAAAGAGCTTGGTTTTGTAAAAAACATTAAGCCTGTTATTGTTGATAGAAAAGAGATTGAGAAAAATGTTGGTAAAGAGGCTGTGCATCAAGGTTTTTTATTGTTTGCAGAGCCTTTGGCAACAATTGACATCAATGATGTTATAGATATTTGCCAAAATAAAAACAACGCAAGAGTTTTAATTTTAGACCAAGTGGTTGATCCGCAAAATATTGGTGCAATTATTCGCTCTGCCGTTGCCTTTGGGGTAGATGCCTTGGTTGTGCAAGACAAAAATACACCACAAGAAAACGCAACAATTATAAAAGCAAGTGCAGGCACTTATGAGAATATTAATATTGCAAGAGTTACAAATCTTTCAAGAGCAATAGAGGCTTTGCAACAAAACGGCTTTTGGACAGTTGGTATGGACGGGTATGCAAAAACAACCCTAAAAGACTTTAAGCCTACTGGCAAAATCGCTGTTGTGATGGGATCTGAGGGCAAGGGAATGAGGCGTCTTGTTGAAGAGCATTGCGATGAAACAATAAAACTTGAAATGGCAGAAAACGTCGAAAGCTTAAATGTTGCAACAGCTTGTAGTATTATGCTTTATTGTATTCAAAATTAGGTATTTAAAACAACTCTTTTATTCTTTGTGCAACAAAGGTTGCTGTATCTAATGTATCTGTAGGCGCAAAATTGAGTGCATCTTTGTTGTTTAAGTTAATTGCATAATTATTGTCAAACAAATGTTTGGCAAAGCGCAAATGTTTTGATTTTAAGCTTTTTGTTGTATATATATAAACGGGTTTTCCTGTGCCGCATGACTCAGATATCATAGAAACACTATCACCTGTTACAATAATATTGTCAGAGCAAGCCAGGTAGCCTAAAAGTGGGCTTGGCTCATTTGATTGGCTGTTCCACAAAAAGTTATATGACGGAATGCCTTTTAGTTCTTTTAAGATAACATCTTGTGTTATGGGTAGGGTTCTTTTTGAGGTGGTTAGTAATATTGAGCCACCAATTTTTTGTTTGATATTTTTTATTTGGTTGCATAAATCTGTGGTGGTTTCTTTATTAAAAACATCTCCGCCGCCAATTATAACACTTGTTAGTGGCTTTGGCAAATTGGCAAATTTGTCTTGCCATATTTGTTTTGCCTCAAGTAGTTTTTGTTGATTTATTCTATGAGGTGCTCCGTGTATGTATATTGTATTCTTTGTGTTTTTTCTGTTTTCTTTGTCATGATATGGCACAAAAACTGCTTCAAAATCTTTTAGACCTGTGTTTCCGGGGTGGACAAGTTGAATTATTTTTGTGTTTTTTGAATGTTTTTTTATCCATCTTGCAATTGGTGCAGTTCTTCTGGAGGCAGAAATAACAAGATCTGGAAAATTATTTGCAATGTTTTTTTTGCAGGAGCTTTTAACACCAAGCAAGGTTCTTCCTTTAAGTTCATTCGGAAGCTTTGCAAGAGGGGTATATTCTATTGATTTTTCAATAATAATGAATTCTTTTTCTAGTTTTGTGGCGACGCCTCTGGCTTGACCTACGCTACCCATTCTGTTATCTAATAACAACCATGCATTTTTCATAACTAATAACCTTAAAATTAATCTTTTTTTTATTATTATAATAGTATAATATAAAGATACAATATTTTATTTTATGGGAGGGGATATGAGAAAATTTTTTTTAGGTGGTGCTTTGGCTTTGTTTGGGTTTGTTAATATGGCAAATGCACAATATTCTGGGCAAAGAGATGCGTCATATTTGGCGATTGTTAAGGCGGTTTCTGATTATAAGATTTATGATGAAGAAGAAGAAAGAAACTTGCAAAAGCTCAGAGAAGACCAAAGATTTAATGAAAAATTAAACAAGATGATAGGAGAGTTGCAAAATACTCGCTCTAAAAACTCAAAAAATAAAAAAGTGCTAAAAGTTTTGTTGGACGCTGGCAAAGAGATAGATGATATTTTGAACGTAAATTAATTGATTTTTAATAAATATGCGTTTATAGTTTTTATATCTGTAAAAAAATGAAAGAACTTTAATATGAAAAAAAACATTTTCTTTTTTATGCTTATGTTAAGCGCTTGCGCCCCTTTAGACAATACACATAGGCATCGTCATCAAAAAATTGATGCGCCAACTCCTCCTAATGCAGTTGAAAGGTTGAAGACTAACAACTCATTAAATGATAACGTTGTTATAAATAGCAGGTCAAACGATTATATTGCATATAGATATAAAAATGTTAGGGTTGATGAGGTTGCAAGACTTGCATCTAGATATTGTATGGAGCAAAGACTTGATGCATATTTAAGAGATGTTATATCTGATCAAGAAAATTATAGAATAGCAACGTTTGACTGCATTAATTTAACACGCAAATAAATTTTTGTGGAAATCTTTATAAAACAAATTGCATTAACTTTTTATTAACCATATACTAAACCCAATCTTATATATTGGGGAGTATATAAATGGATTTGAAAAACTTAAAAGTTTTTTCTATGGCAGCAAAAAACATGGATTATTTATCTGCAAGACAACAGGTTTTGGCAGAAAATATTGCTAATGCAAACACTCCAGATTATTTGGCAAAAGACATTAATAAGCCAAACTTTTCTGAAGAGTTAAGACATCAGATGCCACTTAAAACCACAAATTCTAAACACTTTCCTGTTATAGGTATTCAACATTCTTCAAACAAAGTTTATACTCCAAGACCAACGCAAGCGTTGACTTTGGACGGCAACGGCGTTGATCTTGAAAAACAGCTTAATGAGGTCTCAAACACAAAAGGCACTTATAATGAAATGTTAAAAATTTATAATAAGACCAAAGCTATGATTGAGGCAAGCGCAAAGACAACAGGGGTATAGATAAATGGCAGGTAATTTAAGCACAGCAACAAATATTGCATTTTCTGGCATGAAGGCTCAATCTCAGCGCCTTAAGATTATATCTGAGAATATGGCAAATGCTGATTCTGTGTCTACGACAAAGGGCGGGGATCCTTATCAAAGACAGCTTGTTACGTTTAAGAATTATGTTGATCAGGCAACTGGCGAGCCATTGGTTAAGGTTGAAAATGTTATTAAAGACCCAACACCATTTGTGTTAGAATATGCGCCAAATCATCCAGGAGCAGATGAAAACGGTTATATAAAAAAGCCAAATGTTAATCCATTGATTGAGATGATGGATATGAAAGAAGCACAACGCTCTTATGAGGCAAACTTAAACGTTATACAAACTGCAAAAAGTATGAAGTCAAAACTTTTAGATATTATTCAATAGGGGAAAATAAAAATGATTCAAAACAACAATATTTCATCTGCATTATCAGCTTATCAAGACGCACTTGCTCGTGTATCTGGCAAGATGCAGCCTGTGCAAGAAGCCCCAAAACAAGAAGAAAGTTTTATAGACTTAGTAAAAGAAGGTATCAACTCAGCAGTTGATGCATCGCACAACTCAGAGCAAATGACAATGGCAGGAATCGCTGGAAAAGCAGACATTCAAGACGTTGTATTAGCAGTATCAAACGCAGAAGTAGCATTAAACACAGTTGTTGCAGTGCGTGATTCAGCGATAAAGGCTTATCAGCAGATTCTTCAACTCCCTATATAATTTATTCTATGAGTTTCTAGAGGCAAAGTTGCGGATAAA
>CAYJIO010000050.1:5845-6756 GCA_964370255.1 uncultured Azospirillaceae bacterium | reverse complement strand
ATGGCATATATGCTTATTTTCATTCTTTGTTCCTTTGTTGTTCACACCTGATTGCTTTCAGTTCACCATACGGCGGGAGCAAGCCCCCGCCCTACATTGCGGGGAATTTTAAATTACTATTCCTCAACCAAAACAAGTTTTCTGTTTATAATTTTGCTATAATAGTATCTGCATACTTAATAGCTATACACTTTTGATTTCATCTAATATTCTTAAAAGATAGTCATTGTTTTTTGGAGTGCTGATAACAACTCTTATTGCGTTGTATTTGCAAACTTTTACAACTCCAATATCTTTGCTATTTAAATACTCAACAAAATCATCTAAGCTTTTGAAAAAAGTTGGTTTTTTGATAAGTAGTGTATGCACATTAGATTTGACGTACGCTATATTCATTTTCCTTAACGATTGCGTCATCCTCTTATATTCTGATTTTATTTTTAAAACACTTTTTGTTATAAATTCCTGATCTTCTAAAGCTGCAATAGCGGCGGAAATACCTGCCTCATTACATCTGAAAAGAGGATATTGTTCTGTGACTTTATTGATAATATTTTTATTGGCACAAAGGTATCCAACACGCAACCCTGCTAGTCCATAAGCTTTTGAAAAAGATCTTACTACAATTATATTTTTATGATAATTAAAGTATTGTAAAGCGCTTTCTAGCTCAGGGGAAAATTCTATATTTGCTTCATCTATAATCAAATATCCGTTGCTTAACAACAGTGCAATCTTTAAGATTTCCTTAATATCTAGGGCTATTCCTGTCGGGTTGTTTGGATTGACAATATATACAATTTTTGTGTTATCGGTTATTTTGTTTTTAATGTCCTCTAAATCAATATCTGCATTTTCAAGCATTTTTGCTCTAATAATTTTAGGCTTTCTTCTGATTGCAGAATATAAAA
>CAYJIO010000050.1:0-5835 GCA_964370255.1 uncultured Azospirillaceae bacterium | reverse complement strand
AACAATAACTTCATCGTTTTTACTTTCCAACAATAATTCAACCATCATATCTAGGCCTTGGATGCTGCCTGCTGTAATATTAATGTTGTTTTTGTGAATACCATATTTCTTAGAAATTTTATCGATCAATTTACTATCAGATGTCGGATAAAAACTTATTTTTGAAGAAGCATCTGTATATGCTTTAATTGCTGTTTTTGAGCATCCATAAATGTTGGTTGATAATGTAAAATCATAATTGTATTTTTTTTTAGCCGCTCCATAGCTTTGGTGGTATCCCATTCTTTTGTCCTTATTTTTGTTGGTTTAGAGATTTCAAAGCGTGAAGAACTGCTATCTTTGCATTATTTTTTATTTCATTAGGATTTGTAATTAGAGATAAGCAATGTTTGGCATATTTTTTATTACTTAAAACATTTTCAATTTCATCTTCTGTATTTTCATTATCCAACCTAAGCCTTGTCCCTTTCTCTGTTTCATAATAACCATAAGGAATTGCATCTCCTCCAAGTTTTTTGCCGGTTTTAATTTCTATTGGTACAGAGTGCAATAAATTATCTTGAATTATTGTTTTTTGCATTTATCTTTTCCTTTTTAAGATAATTGCCTTTTAATCAGAAGTATATTTATGAAGAAATATTATAACTATCTTTATTAAAAAGAGCTGACAACTATAGTAATTGCTATTATATATACATCTTGCATATTATAAAAGTCAAGTGTTTTTTATATTCTGATATAATAGCCATTTCTGGGCTATCTTTTTTCATTTTGCCTATGGCATATATGCTTATTTTCATTATGCTGCTAATTGTCCATAAGTATCTGGAACTATTATATCTGCCTCAACAGTTGATAAAACATCTTCTAGGCTAAACATAGGGTTTAGCTCTCTTAATACCAAGCCATCTTTAGTGACATCTAAAACGCAGCGCTCGGTTATAATCATATTTACTTGGTTTTGAGCTGTTAGTGGCAAAGTGCATTTTTTAAGAATTTTTGATTTGCCTTTTGCCAAGTGCTCCATTGCAACAATTACTTTTTTGGCACCAACAACTAAATCCATTGCGCCACCCATGCCAGGGGCAAAGACTCCTGGGACTAACCAATTTGCCAAGTTGCCCTCTTGGTCTACCTCAAGAGCTCCTAAAACTGTTATATCTACGTGGCCACCACGTATCATTGTAAATGCTGTAAAGCAGTCAAAATATGCGGCTCCTGGCTTGGGGATAATTGGCAAGCCACTTGCGTTGGTTACATGAATGTCTATATCATCGCCTTCAGCATTTTTGCCAATGCCTACGATGCCATTTTCTGACTGAAAATTGACATGAACATCATCTGGAATGTGTTGTGCGGCCTCTGTTGGCAAGCCAATTCCCAATGTTACGACATCACCGTGATTAAGCTCTTTTGCAATTCTTTTTGCAATAATTTCTCTGATTTCTTGTTTTGAAAGTTCCATAATATTAGTCCTTTACGATATAGTTTACAAAAATATTTGGCACAGTTACCATATTTGGGTCTAGGTGACCATCAATGATTTCATCTGCCTCAACAATAACTGTTTTTGCAGCTGTTGCCATATTTAGGTTATGAGTTTTTGCGGTGCCGTGGATATATACATTGCCATATTTGTCGACCTTTGTGCCATATAAAATTGCAAAGTCTGCGGTCAATGGGGTTTCTAGAATATATTTTTTGCCATTTATTATTTTGGTTTCTTTGCCCTCTTCAACCAAAGTGCCAACCCCTGTTGGAGTATAAAAGCCACCAAGACCTGCACCACCTGCATGAATGCGCTCTACCAATGTGCCAAGAGGATTTAACTCAACTTCTAAGCTGCCGTCGTTCATTTGTTTTGAGGTTTCTGGATTGGTGCCGATGTGGGCTACAATTGCTTTTTTGATGCATTTGTTTTCAATCAACTTGCCTCGGTTAAACCCTAAATATGAGGTATCATTGGCGATGAGTGTTAAGTCTTTGGCTTGATTTGCCACAAGCTCGTCAATAATTTTGGTTGGGCTTCCTGCTTTTAGAAAGCCTGTTATCATTACTGAGGCACCATTTTTAATTAAGGAGGCAGCATCTTTTACTGACATAACTTTGTTCATTTTATTGTCCTTTTATAGTTAAGTGTGCGTTCTTATACCTTAAATAGCAAAAAAAGTCAATCAATTGATTAATTTTGTTAATTATGCTGAGATTGATTGCTTTGGTTGCGAGCCTTTTTCGCTGTCATCATTTGTTGGTTTTTCTGTCATATAATGGGCAAAGTTTAAGGTAACAAAGTCTTTCCAACTGCTTTGAGGAGCGATGCAACCTGTTTTTTTGTCTTTTGTGTTGACTAATATTATGCCTCCGTATTGCCAAAGCGTGTCAAGGTTATTAAAACTTGATTGCATATACTCTTTTGCTCTTTTTATTAAATTTGTATATAAATACTTTCTTATAATTGTATTTGAAATAAAAATCATTGTTGCCATAAATAAAAGGCCAAAAATTGTGCCAACACTTAAGATTAAAACTAAACCTAATAAAGTTGGAGCTAAAATTGGTAACAAGACCTCCCATGGATTATAAACAGGGGAATCGGGCTTATTTAATTTATTTGTATCAATTAAGATTTTTGCATCACCTTTTTCTAAGGCTTTTTTTAAGGCTTTATATTTTAGAGCATCTGCTTTATTCATTTATTTGTCCTTTTGGTAAAAGAATATAATATTTGCCTGAAGCGTTCATCTTGCCAGCAAATTCTAAGGCGTTATCTCCGCTGCCCCAAAAATAATCTCCTCTGATTGCGCCTTTTATGGCATTGCCAACATCTTGAGCTATTACCAATTTTTGGATTGGTTGTCTGTTTGGAGCAACTGTTTCTAACCACATTAATGAGCCAAGAGGTATATATTTTGGGTCTATGGCCATACTTCTGCCATCGGTTAATGGCAAGCCCATTGCGCCAATTGCGCCTCTGGCATCTATGAGGCGATGAAAAATAAAGCGCTCATTTTGTTGCATATATTTTTTGCCAAGCTCTGGGTTATTTCTTAACCAGTCCATAACATAGTCCATTGATGATTTTTCAATTAAGTTATTTTCTAATAGAATCGAGCCGATGCCTTTGAAGGTTTTGCCATTATTGCCTGCATAACCAATGCGTTGCTTTGAGCCGTCTGGCAAAATACCAACACTTGCCCCTTGTATGTGCATTATATGAAGTTTGACTGGGTCATCAGTCCAGAATAAAACGGGGGCGTTTATGGTGTTGTTTTCAATGTATTCTCTGTTATAATATGGGGTTATGGTCTTGCCATCTATTCTTGCTATGACTGTTTTGTCGTCAAGCTCTGGAGCAAAGTCTTTTAGATTAAACTCAACTAAATCTTGAGGCAATCCATAAATTGGATATTTATAGACATCTGTTTTTTCTTTTGAAATGTTAATGCTTGGTTCATAATATGACGTAAATTTGCCAAACTCAAGCTCATCAAACTTTACTAAAAATGGCTCAAAATTATCTTCTATAAATTTTTTGAAGTTTTGGTGAGAGTAATTTTTGCAGGCGTTTTGATAGTCTGCAGTTGGGATTAATATTTGAGCATTTGCAATGTATGGTGTTCTCATTCTCATGATGCGCGCACACACTTCTTGGAATCCGTCTCTTAGCTCATCTACATTATCATTTTTAAAATTTGGCAACTCATCAAAAGATGTTTTTTTAAGCTCTATTCCAACGCTTGGTGCTTGGACTTTTTTTTGCTCTTCCCCGCAAGACGCCAAGGCAAATAAGCAAATTAATATATAAATTTTTTTCATGTTTTTATTATAACGATTTTAGTTTTAAAATCAATCTTGTGTATAAGTCTGTTGATAAGTAAAAAGCGTTGTTGAAAGTATAAAAAAAGTGAGTCAAAACTTATGTATGGATTATGAAAACGAAATTTATATAAAAGAAACCGAAGGTGTAAAAGTATCTTTTTGCCAAATTGAAGATGAAGATAATTTTAATGCATATTATATGTGTGTTGAAAATTTATCAAAGCAAAAGCTTAAACTTTTAGGTAAAGATTGGAAAGTAACTGACGCTAAGGGCAATGTTTATTCAGATGCTTCTGTTGGGTTTAAGGGTGAGCTTGTTGAGCTTGAGGCAGGTGAAATGTATGAAATGACAGCTCCGCTTCCGATTGATACCAATATGAGTGTTTTATATGGCAATTGCAAAGTTGAGCTTGGAGATGCAAAAAAAGATATTCCTATCCCAACTTTTATGATGAGCAATAATAACCTTAGTAAAGTATATAATTTTTGTTAATATGAAAAAAGCGCTTTTAACATCAATATTTATATTATCTTCATGCACAACTCCTATTGTTGTGCCTTCTAGTTTTGAGTATAAAGAAATTAAAACACAATATTTTACGCTTGCTTCTTGGCAAAAAGTAACCACAAATGGAGATATGAAGATATATATTGAAGGTGATGGCAGCTCTTTTAATTCTAGAGGATATCCAACATCTGACCCAACCCCTAGAGGAACGTTTTTGCGAAAAAAAGCGTTTGAAGATGATGCTCCTAATGTTATATATTTGGCAAGACCCTGCCAATTTGTTAATGACTTTAAGTGCAAACAAGTTTATTGGACTACGGGAAGATTTGCCCCAGAGGTAATCGTTTCAACAGCTGATGCAATAAAAAAAATTGCAAAAGACAAAAATGTTGAGTTAATTGGTTTTTCTGGTGGCTCACAGGTTGCTGGATTGGTTAGTGTTATGCACCCAGAAATACACGTACAAAAAATTGTAAACTATGCGCCAAACCTTGATCATGTCGCTTGGACTGATGAAAAAAATCTTTATCCTTTGTCTGATAGTTTGTCTTTAACTAACTATCAAGACAAATATTTGTCGTTTAACCAAATTAATTATATTGCTGAGGAAGACAGCGTTATTCCTATGAATGTTACAATAAACTTTTTGAAAAATGACCCTAGCAAATATAGAATTATTGAAAATGTTGGGCATAATTTTAGATAAAATCTTTTAATTTTTTAGAATTAATATTCTATACCTAGCTGAAGCGATGTGCCTTTTGTATCTGCAATGTCTTCTTTTTCTTCAGAGCCACCGATTATTTTTTGTGAGCCATTTTCAAAAGAAAACTCTGGCTTTAATGATTCTGTTATTACAACCTCATCATTAAATGTTGCTAACTTGCCATTGTTATAATTTACTCTTATAAACTTAATGCCAGATGGAACTCTAAATGGGACGTTTGGCTCTGTTTTTAAGGCTTCTTGCATAAAATCATAAAAAATTGGCAATGCTGTTGAGGCTCCGGTCTCTCTTTTTCCTAGAGTTCTTGGCTCATCAAAGCCAACGTAAACACCAACAACCAAGTTTGGAGTAAATCCTATAAACCAGCCATCTTTTGAGTCATTTGTTGTGCCTGTCTTGCCGCCAAGGTCTTTTTTTATATATTTTAATCTTGCGCCTGTTCCCCTTTGTGCAACTCCTTGGAGAATCGAAACCATTTGATATGCTGTTAATGGGTCTATTACTTGCTCTCTTAAATCATTTAGTTGTGGTTGAGCTTGGTTTGAGAACATGTCTACTTTGCAGTCTTTGCAATCTCTATTGTCATGCTTATAAATTGATTTTCCGTGCCTGTCTTGTATTTGCTCTATAAAGTATGGAGAGATTTTTTTGCCACCGTTTACTATCATTGCATATGCGGTTGTCATATCTATTAATTTTGAATCGCTTGCCCCTAATGACATTGATAGTAGGTGGGGCAAATTATTTATTATACCCATTCTTTTTGATATGTCGGCAACTT
>CAYJIO010000049.1:5306-6823 GCA_964370255.1 uncultured Azospirillaceae bacterium | reverse complement strand
TTGCTTTAGATGATGTATTATATGGATTTTTTTGCTTCTGAAAATAGCTTATCCGCATGCTCCTTTAATCCTTGTTCTTGACGCACTTGCTTCATGCGCTCGCCTGAGATAATTCGCTGAATTTTTGCAACGGTATCTTCCAAATCAACATTTACGACCACGTAGTCAAACTCTTCCCAGTATTGAAGCTTTTCTAAGACCATATTCATTCTTTTATCAATAACTTCTTTGCTATCTGTACCCCTGCCCTCCAGCCTTTGGCGCAACTCTTTTATTGAAGGAGGCAGCAAATATATTGTAACAACTTTGTCGCCAGCTTTTTCTTTCATCTGTCTTGCCCCAACCCAGTCCATATCAAACAACACGTCTTGCCCAACATTAATAAAACTATCTACTTCTGATTTTAATGTTCCGTATTTGTGGCCATATTGACTTTCTACATGTTCATAAAAAGCGTCTTCGCCAAGCAACTTATTATATTTTTCTTCAGAATAAAAGAAATAATCAACTCCATCAACTTCTGTCTCTCTTTTTTTTCTGGTTGTAACAGAAACAGAAAATTTTATGTTTTTATCTCTTTTCAAAAGCTCTTTACAAATTGTTCCTTTGCCGATTCCAGAAGGCCCCTCAATAATAAACATTGCACCTTTTCTAACATTTCTTAATCTTTGTATAATATCCATAACTTTTTCCTTTTCAGATAAAATTTTTTGTTTATTATATATTATAAAAGTTAAAAAGGAATAAAAAATGGCAAATATTTTAATCACAGGAGCATCTTCAGGACTAGGAGAAGCATTGGCATATCACTATGCAAAAGACCCAAACAACGCACTTTTTATATGTGGCAGAAACCCTGTCAGGCTTAACAACGTTGCCCAAAAGTGCAAAAAACTTGGTGCTTTTGTTGAAGAAGAAATAATTGACGTAACAAACCAAAACAGCGTAAAAAAGTGGATAGAAAAATGCCAAAACAAATTTGTCTTAAACCTTATAATCGCAAACGCAGGGGTTTCAACAGATGAGGAAGAAAGCATTGATGCAAACTACAACACAATGAACATAAACGTTTTTGGCGTAATGAACACCATTTTCCCAGCAATTGAAATCTTAAAAAAACAAACTTACAAAAACAAACAAATAGTTATTATAAGTTCCATCGCCGGATATTTTCCGATGAGTCAGTGCCCAACATACTCAGCATCAAAAAGTTGTGTGAAGTCACTAGGTCTTGCCTTAAGAGAAAAATATAAAAAACAAAACATAAAAATAAATGTTGTCTGCCCTGGATTCGTCCGCTCAAGAATAACAGACAAAAACACCTGCCCAATGCCTTTGTTGATGGATGCAGAAGTTGCTGCAAAAAAAATTGCAAAAAGACTAGAAAGAAATCAAGGATTAATTACGTTTCCTTTTGCATACAGAATACTCGCAGGTTTTATTGCTGCCTTGCCATATTCAATAAGCTCTTTTATCATAAATCTTTTACCTAAAAAAAGATAAGCCTATTATTTTAA
>CAYJIO010000049.1:1430-5206 GCA_964370255.1 uncultured Azospirillaceae bacterium | reverse complement strand
TAAGCTCTTTTATCATAAATCTTTTACCTAAAAAAAGATAAGCCTATTATTTTAAGAAAGTGTCAAACAAAGACTTAATTGTTTCTTCTGTGCTTTTTCCAATATTGCTCAAACCTTTTGCTGCAGATTTTCCTGCATTTTCAACAGTTTTTTCCCCTTCTGCATAAACTTGGCTTGCAACCGCCGGCTTCGGAAATCTGCCTTCATAGCCTGTGCCAACCAAAGCGCTATAACAAGGAGAACTTCCTGCATCAACCACAACCTGTGACCCAACATAAGAAGCACCACCGGTTGCCAAAACACCAACAATTGTTTTAAGCGCTTGCTTTTCATCAAGAGCAACTGCTGGCTTTTGAATTGTGCCAGATACTTTCAACAATCCTCCCAAAGTAGACGCCAAACTAGACTCTGCAATGTTTTCAGAAAAAGGATGCAAATCAAGCGCAATTTTATCATTGCCCAAGCTTATATAACCATCAGCAACAAGGCTAAGGTCTTTTGACTGCAACGCAATTCCTTTGTCAAAATTTAAGACCCCATTTTTAATATCTGAATGCAAAACCGCACAAGACAAATCAAGCTCTTTATTCTTCTCTACATTTCCTAATTTAATTGCATTTAAGATTGTGCCAAAGAAACCATTTAACAAATTCGACTTGCCTGTTTGCACAACAGACTTATTAACAATTGCAATAACTCTGCCATTAAGTCCTTCAAGCAGGGCTTTTGTGGTGCTTCCTTTTGCAATAATATTTGCATCAATATCTAGGCCACCGCCATCAACAATACCAAAGTCTTTGTCGTTTTCTATCAAAAACTCCTTATCCAAACTTTTTAGGTTTAGGTTCTGAGACTTTATGTTTGCATTAATTGTTTGGCTTTTTGCATCAACACTTGCGGTTGCAAAAATATTGCCACTGCCAATACCCACTTCCAATGGCTTTAACAACAAAACGCCATTATTTATGTTTGCAGTTGCCTTGATATTTTTAACAGAAAAATCTTTATTTATAATCAACTTTGCAACATCAATTGCCAACTTTCCGTCAACTATATTTAGCAAGCTGTAGTCAATTGGCGTTGCAGCAACTAATGTAGTAGCATTTGCACTTGATATTAAACTAGGCATATTAAAAGCCTGTGGCTCTTGCAACTTAAGCGATTCTAAATTAATCATATCAGATTTCAAATATGCGTCAACAAAAGGTTTTCCCTCTATGTTTGCAGAGATCCTTCCTGTGATAAGATTCTGTGCAACATTTAATGACTTTATAGTCACCAAAACATTTTTTTGAGAGCCTTCAACATCAGCGTTTAAGGTTATCTCTGGCAAGTTTATATTGCTTGCAGGGTTATAAAGATTAATAGCTCCTTTGGCTGAAACGTTTTTACTTGTTGCATTGTTTATCTCTCCCACAAATGCAAAACTAAGCCCCCTTGCCTTCAACTTTATGTCCAAAGGAAAGTTGCTATCTGCGCCTAACAACTCATTAAAAGACCCCAAAACTCCAGTCCCCTCTATTCTTTCTTGATTATATGCAACATCAAATTCTGTTTTAATTGCACTATCTTTATTTGGCACAGACAAACTAAAAGAGTTTATGTCAACATTATGTTTATTAAACACAACAAGTCCGTTTATAATCTCAACATTTTCTAGTCCAAAGTTTGGTATTTCTGTTTTTCTCTCAGTGCTTTGTGCGTTTGCAGAAGATATTAACTCAAACTTAAACGTAGTTTTCTGTGTTTTTGCTGGCATATCAAAAACCCAGTTGCCAACTCCTTCATCATTTGTTTGCAAATATATTTCTGCCCCATCTAACACAAAGTTCTTTACAACATATTCTTTGTTTAACAAAGCCATAACGTCTATTATAATCTCTGCTTTTTTTGCATCAACCATATTTGGATGAGTTGCCCAACTTGCGTTTGCAAGCTTAACATTTTCAACAACAATTCTAGGAGCCAAAGACACCTTTACAGAGGCACTGCCTATGCTTATTTTTCTTCCTATTTGTTCTTCAACCTTTTGAGCAATAATAGGCATATATTTATTTATATCTATATTTTTCAAAAACAAATAACAACCAACAACAAAAACCAACATCAACAACATTAACGTTGCAAAAAATATCTTAAAAAACTTCATTTTCGCTTACTCCTATATTACTTAAACTTTTAACAAAATGTTTTGGCAAACTTGCCTTTATTGATAATTTATTGATTATAATCTTAAAGGCATGAAGATGCAATTTATCTTCAAAGCCGGCAATTTTCTCTCTGCGCTGCTCAATAAAATGTTTGTCGTCTCCCAAAATTGGGCAACCAATTGAGCAAAGATGAATTCTAATTTGGTGTTTTCTGCCGCTTAAAGGATTTGCCTCAATCAAACAAAGCTTGCCCACTTGCTCAATTACTTTATACTCTGTTTTTGCTGGTTTATCTTCAATTGGGGTTTTAATCTCTCCAAAAGGCTTTTTGGGAGTGCCGACACACAATGCAAGATACGTTTTTTTAATATCATGCGCCTTAAACATTGCAGTTATTTTTTCTGCTGTTTTTCTATTGCGAGCCAAAACCAATATGCCTGAAGTTTCTTTGTCTATTCTATGCACAAGCTTGGGGCGTTCTTCTTTTTCAAACTTAAGGGCATCAAGCATCATATCTATATGCTTATTTATATTTGTGCCACCTTGCACAGCAAGCCCAGATGGCTTGTTTAGAACAATGATATCATCGTCTTTATAAATAACCATCTCTACAATTTTTTTCTCATCTTGTTTTGATGGCTGTTGTTTTTTCTCTTTTGACGCCTCGTCTAAATTAAGCGGTGGGATTCTAACTTCTTGCCCTTCAAGAACTCTGGTCTTTGCCTCTGCTTTCTTGCCATCTAATTTTATTTGCTTGGTTCGCAAAAGTTTGTTTACTTGCGCAATATTCAAAGACGGATATTTCTTAAACAGCCATCTATCTAAACGCATTCCATCTTCATCATCACTAATTTTTATAAAACAAATTTTATTTGTCATAAAACACCTTACCAAATATTTTTATATGTTCTTTTAGCTCTGGTTTTTCTATATCATCAAAAAATATAACATCATAACTATATGGAGTATTGAGTTCTTCCAAGTCTGCTTTTATTTTTGTGGCAGATATGTTTTGCCCCCAAATTGCAATATCTATGTCTGAGCCATTTTTATAGTTGCCCGTTGCTCTTGAGCCAAAAATAACAACTTTTAAAATATCTTTCTGGGTTTGAAAATATTTTAATATTTGCGAGTATGAATTTTGAGATATTCCAAACATTTATTTTTTGCTTTCTAGTTTTTTGTTAAGTGCTACAAGCTCAGATATATAATTGTCGATAATCTCATTTGATATATCCTTCATTTTGTTTTCATCATATAAGTGCGTGCTTAAGTTTCTGGCCTCTAGCATCTCAAGCCAAATGTCTCCTGCGGTAATAATGTTTGACGCAAATGATTTTTTTATAACTTCTCTTGGGCCGTTAACATCAAAGCCAAGATAACTTAAATAATCTTTCTGTGTTTTCCAAGCAAGCTCAAATGCAATCTCATAAGCTTGGATTAAAGCCATCGCCATAAACTTTGAGCTGTTTTTATTATACTCTGTTTTTGTTTCTAAGATATTAGAAATTGCTTTATTATAATTATCTAATCTTTGTAAAAATCTTTGCATAAAAGTCTCCTTTATAATCATTATAACCTTGCAAAATTGTTTGTAAAGGTTTATGTTTGCAAATAAAGGGGAGC
>CAYJIO010000049.1:0-1330 GCA_964370255.1 uncultured Azospirillaceae bacterium | reverse complement strand
ATTATAACCTTGCAAAATTGTTTGTAAAGGTTTATGTTTGCAAATAAAGGGGAGCAAAATGCAAGCAAGCGCAAAATACAAAGCAATATTAGAAATATTACAAGAAGTATTAAACACACAAAAGCCAGCTGACAATATAGTCAACCAATACTTAAAAGACAAAAAATATATCGGCTCATCAGACAGACGCTTTATAACAGAAGAGTTTTGGCATATAATAAGAAATTTTTATAAACTTTCTTTTGAAGCAAATTCATCAAGCCCAAGACATTTGCTGCTTGCATACTTAAAAGATAAACCAGAACTTTTTGAAGACAGCAAATACGGACTTGGCGCCTTAAATAAAGAAGATGAAAATGTGTTGTCAAGATTAAACCAAAACGAGTACCCAGAGTGGGTTGAGGCAGAAATGCCAGAGTGGTTATACCAAAAAATAAATAATCTTTCATTAGCAAAAAGTCTTAACCAAAAAGCCCCTGCTGACTTTAGAATAAATATAAAATCTCAAGAGATGGTATTAGATAAATTAAAAGAAGAAGGTCTAGACTTTTATAAAGCCCCAATTTCTCCTATTGGCATTCGCTCAGACAAACGTGTTGTCCTTGGCAACTGCATAAGCTATCAAGAAGGCATTATTGAAATTCAAGACCAAAGCTCACAAATTGCCTGCATATTAATGGATATTAAGCCAACCCAAAAAATTGTAGACTATTGTGCAGGCGCTGGCGGCAAAGCCTTAACCTTATCTTACTTACTAAACAACCAAGGCGAGATTATGGCCCATGACATCAACCGTGATAGACTTGAGAATATCAAACCCAGAATGAGCAGACTAAACGCAAAAAACATTTGGCTAATCCCCCAAGTTAATGACACGGACTTTGACGTTTTTATTGTAGACGCGCCTTGCTCTGGCACAGGCACATTTAGACGCTCTCCTGATGCTAAATTTAGACTAACTCAAAGTTATATAAAACACCTAAATGAGATTCAAAAAGACATCTTAAACAAAGCAAAAGACAAAATTAAAACAGGCGGCAAAATTATTTATATGACCTGCTCTGTCTTAAAAGAAGAAAACGAAGACATTATTAATGATTTTCTAAAAAACAACAAAAGCTTCAAGTTAGAAAACATAAAAGATGTTTGGGATAAAAAGTTTGAGACCCCATACCCAAGCTCAAATGAATTAATGCTAAACCTAAACCCCCTAACAAGCGATTCCGACGGTTTTTTCATAAGCATTATAAAGAAAATATAAATGGCGGATAAAGGGGGATTCGAACCCCCGTTACGCTATTAACGTAAACACGATTTCCAATCGTGCGCC
>CAYJIO010000048.1:0-7109 GCA_964370255.1 uncultured Azospirillaceae bacterium | reverse complement strand
ACCAAAACATCCATTGCAGCAACTGTTTTGCCATCATCATTAAGCTTCATATAAAAGGCCTTAATTTCTTTTGGATAGTTGGTTACAATAACAGGGCGTTTAAAGTGTTGCTCTGCCAAAAATCTTTCATGCTCGGTTTGCATATCAATACCATATTCTGGCTTAAACTCAAACTCCTTACCAGATGCTTTCATTATCTCAATTGCCTCTGTATATGTTACTCTTGCAAAATCATTATTTGCAATATTATTTAATGTATCCATAAGTGTTGGGTCAACAAATTTTGCAAATAACTGAAGGTCTTCTGCACAATTTTCCATAATATGCTTGACCAAATATCTAACCATATCTTCTGCCAAATCCATATTGTCATTAAGGTCAGCAAAAGCCATCTCTGGCTCAATCATCCAAAACTCTGCAGCGTGGCGTGTTGTGTTTGAGTTTTCTGCCCTAAAAGTTGGGCCAAAAGTATAAATATCACCCAAGCCCATTGCAAACATCTCACCATTAAGCTGGCCAGAAACTGTTAGCCCAGCGTGTTTTCCAAAAAAGTCTCTGTTATAATCTGGCTTGCCATTAACTTTTTCTAAGTCCAAAGTCGTAACCTGAAACATCTCACCAGCGCCCTCACAGTCAGAGGCCGTAATAATTGGTGTGTGCACATATCTAAAACCACGCTCATTATAAAACTTATGAATAGCAAAAGCTAACTCAGAACGGATTCTAAAAGCAGCGCCATATTTGTTTGTACGCGGGCGCAAATGAGAAATTGTTCTTAAAAACTCATCTGTGTGTTGTTTTTTTTGCAAAGGATAATCATCTGGAGCAAGGCCATATATCTCAATATTATCAGAAAGAATCTCAACAGATTGATTGCCCCCCTGAGACTTTACCAACTTTCCCTTAATTGCAACAGAAGAGCCAGTAGTCAGGGTTTGATATCCATCTTTGGCAATAACTTGCATATTTTTAAGACAGCTTCCGTCATTTATTTCTAAAAAGCAAAAATCTTTTGCCTCACGTTTGGTTTTAACCCATCCCTTGATTAATACATCTATATCTGTTTTTGTTTCTTTAAGTAACTTTTCGATTTTTGTTCTTTTAAGCATAATATTCCCTTTCAATCTTGACAAAGTATAAATAGGTTATAATATAATTGCAATAACTTTTTATAGGAGGACTAAAATTATGAAAAAGATTGCAATATTATGTGTTTTAACATTGTTGTCTGCTTGCGCATCTGACATTGGCATAAACAGCTACAACACAGAATCTGTTGGTGCGGTTAGCAAAGCCTTAAGAGGCACGGTAATAAGCGTTAGGCCAGTAACTGTTAGCGACAAAGGAACAGGGGGCTCTATTATAGGTGGCGTTGCAGGCGCTGCAGCCGGAACATTAATTAGTAATAATGACGCAATGCAAATAGTCGGTGGAGCAGTCGGAGCAGCAGCAGGCTCATGGGCAGGTAGCAAAGCCCAACAAATGGCAAGCTCTCAAACAGGTTTTGAGTATGTAATTGAGCTACAAAACGGCAGCGCCGTTACCGTAACTCAAGGAGCTGATGTTGTCTTAAGAGTTGGGCAACAATGTATAGTTCTTTATGGTGACAGAGCAAGAGTTATTCCATTTGGAAGTAGTTACTACTAATGTTTATAAAAATATATAACTTTTTAATAACTTTTTTATATCCGCTGGTTATCAAAAGATATATCGAAAAACGCAAACAAAAAGGCAAAGAAGATTTAGCTCGTTTTAACGAGCGTATTGGCAGACCAACCATCAAACGACCAGAAGGCAAGCTTATATGGTTGCATGGTGCAAGTGTTGGAGAAAGTGTTTCAATGCTGCCATTAATAAACAAAATTCTAGATCATTACAAAGACGCTCACGTTATGGTCACAACAGGCACAACAACAAGCGCAGAGGTTATGTCAAAGCGCTTGCCTGAACGCGCTTTTCATCAATATTTTACTATAGACAATCCATTTTTCACAACAAGATTTGTTAAACACTGGAGGCCAGATATTGTCTTGTGGTTTGAATCAGACTTTTGGCCAGCAATGCTTTCTTCAATAAAAAGAAAAAACATCCCGCTTTTGTTAATAAACGGCAGAATATCAAACAAATCTTTTAAAAAATGGCAACAGTTCGACTTTGTTTCAAAAGAAATACTTGATTGTTTTACAATGTGCTTAGGCCAGTCAGAAGAAGATGCTTATCGCTTGCGCATTTTGGGTGCAAAAAATGCTCTTTGTTTAGGCAACCTTAAATATGCGGGACTTCCAAGCCCAATTGATGAAGAAGAAAAGCAAAAAATGCAAAAAGCATTTGAAAAAAGAACCATTTGGCTTGCGTCTTCAACTCATGATGATGAAGAGCTTAGACTTGCAAAAATACACAAGAACCTAAAAGCAAAATATAAAGACTTATTAACAATAATAGTTCCTCGCCACCCAAACAGAGGAGCAGAAATTGCTCAAAAATTAGAAAAAGAATTGGGACTTAAAACAGCTCTTCGCTCCGATAATGAAATAATAGAAGAATCTACGGATATATACATTGCAAACACAATTGGCGAGGTTGGAATGTGGTATGATTTATCTGACATCGTTTTTATCGGCGGATCTCTTATTCCTCATGGAGGACAAAACTTCATAGAGCCATCAAGACAAAAATGTGCTGTTATTATTGGCCCTCACACTCACAACTTTAATGATGCCATGGCAAGAGCCAAAAAAGCAGATGCCATTATCCAAATAAATGACGTTATAGAGCTTCAAGACGTTATTACAAACCTTTTTGACAGCCCAGACCTTTTAGATGCCAAAAAAAGTCTTGCTTATAATTGGGCAACATCTGAGGCAAAGGTCTTAGACGGCATTTTAGATAAAGTCAAGGAATATATAGATTGAAAACACCGCAATTTTGGCAGTCAAAGAACATAATCTCAACCTTATTATTACCGTTAGGTTGCGTTTATAATTATTTTACTCAAAAAAGAATTGCAAAAAAACCAGAATACATAGCCCCAATCCCTGTTATTTGCGTTGGCAACATAACAGCAGGTGGCGTTGGCAAAACACCTGTTTGCATATCTATTGCAAAAATGTTAGACGCACCTTTTTTTATATCAAGAGGTTATGGTGGCAAATTAAAAGACGTTGTTGTTGATATAAAAAAACAAAAAGCATCAGATGTTGGTGATGAGCCAATGCTCCTAGCTCAACACGCCCCAACAATCATCGGGGCAAACAGAGCAAATAGCGCAAAAAAAGCAGTAGAAATGGGCGCAAAACATATTATTATGGATGATGGCTTGCAAAATCCAACTCTTAATAAAACACTTTCTTTTGTTGTAATTGACGGGGCATACGGATTCGGCAACAATAGATATATTCCATCAGGCCCGATGAGAGAAAAAGACATAAGGGCAGAGGCCATAATTATATTAGGAGAAGACAAGCACAACTTAGCAAAAGCAATAAACAAACCAATTTTTTATGGCAAAGTTGAGCCAATCAAGCCAACAATAAAAAACAAAAAAATTATTGCTTTTGCAGGAATAGGCAGGCCCCAAAAATTTTATGACAGTCTAGTTGAGTGCGGGTTTGAGCTTATAAAAACAATAGACTTTGCAGATCATCACAAATATAGCCAATCAGACCTTGCAAAAATTATAAATATCTCTAATGGACAAGATATCTGGACAACTGCAAAAGACTATATAAAAATCCCACTTCAAATGCAAAAACATTTTAATGTCTTAGAAATACAAATAAAGTGGCAAGACAAAACCGCCATAAAAGATTTCATAACTCAAAAAACAAAAGGGCAATAATCACTACGGATTAAAGCCCTTTATAAATATATTGTTTTTAATTATCTTCTGTCGCCCATAATTCTAAGCAATGCCAAGAACATATTAATAAAGTCCATATATAATGTCAAAGCGCCAGAGATGGCTTTTCTGCCCATAGTGTCTGCATTGTCAGACGCAGAATACATCAATCTAATTTTTTGTGTATCCCATGCAGTCAAGCCAACAAACACAACAACAGATATGTATGAAATAGCATAATAAACAGCTGCAGACTTCATAAATATATTAACAATAGATGCAATGATAATGCCATATAGTCCCATCATCATAAAAGAGCCAACACCACTAAGGTCTTTTTTTGTTGTGTATCCATAAAGGCTCATTGTACCGAACATTGCAGATGTTATCAAGAAAACTCTAGTAACACTAGCGCCTGTATATGCAATTAATATTGGCGATATTGAAATCCCCATAACTGCAGAAAAAGCCCAAAACATCGCTTTAACTTGCCCAATCGTTCCTCTGTTTATAACCCAGCCAAAGCCAAAAATCATAGCAAGCGGCGCCAAAAGAGCAAGCCACCCCAAACCACTTAAGCCAGTTTGCGTAAAAAATATGTTAATCATTCCGCTTTGCAACAAAAAGAATGCAGACAAAGCCGTTAAAAGCAAACCTCCTGCCATATAGTTATATACTTTAATAAAATAATTTCTCAGTCCTGCGTCAATATTAATGCCAGCAGCTGAAGTTGATATATTTTGTTTTTCCATTTGATTTTCTCCTTTATATAAAATATAGTAACAAAAAACATAACAATCAAGAGGAAAAAACTATGACGGGGATATATATACATTGGCCATATTGCATTTCAAAATGCCCCTATTGCGATTTCTACTCCAAAGTTGACCCTTCAATTAATCAAGATGGCATTATAAACTCATACCTTAAAGACATTGATTTTTATAAACAATTTATAAAAGAAGAAGTTGAAACAGTTTTTTTTGGCGGTGGCACGCCAAGCCTTATAAGTCCGCATAATATAGAAAAAATTATAAATCATATAACAAAACAATTTTCTTGCAAAAACTTAGAAATATCTCTGGAGGCAAACCCAAACACAAATCATAAAAATATGTTTGCAGACATAAAAAACGCTGGTGTTAACCGCTTGTCTTTGGGCATCCAATCACTAAATGAAGAGAATCTCAAATTTTTGGGACGCACTCATAACAAAAACCAAGCACTGCAAGCAATTGATGAAGTTTTAACAACCTTTGACAACCACTCAATGGACATAATGCTAGGCGCACCAAATAAAGAAGACGTGCCATATATCAATAATTTGGGCTTCAAGCATATCTCAATATATCAACTAACCATTGAAGAAGGCACAGATTTTTATAAAAGAGGTATCAAAGAAATAAATGAGGACAAAGCCCTAGAACTATACAAAAAAACTCAAGAATCTTTGAGCAATTATAAAAAATATGAAGTATCAAATTTTTGCAAAGACGGTTTTGAATGCAAGCACAACATGGGCTATTGGCAAGGCAAAGACTATATGGGAATAGGCAAGGGGGCTCATGGCAGGTTGGGGCTTATGGCAACAACTCATCATCGCCAAATAGAAACCTTAAATAAAGAAGAGCGCGCGCAAGAGCTTTTGATTATGGGGCTTAGGATTGTTGAAGGAATTGATAAAAGCAGATTTTTAAAGCAATGCACAATTTCACTTCAAGACTTTGTTAATCAAGACAAACTAAAAGAATTAAAAGCACAAGGGCTTCTCTTTGAAGATGATAAAACCCTCAAAGCAACCTCTCAAGGTTTTTTTGTCTTAAACCACATTATATATGAGTTAGTTGATTAAAACATTACGGTCAATCGCAATGTAGACGCCACACCATAATCTGTTTTTGTATTATTTCCTGGGTCAAAATATAACTGAACATCAGGGGTAATCGTCACCATATTAGATATTCCCCATGCCCAATAAGCCTCAAGCGTTGATTCATGATCTCTTTCAAATGAGGTATTGCCGTTGTTTGAGTCTGTATTAAGTTGATTATATGCATAAGCAACCCCAATTTGGTCAAGCTCGTTTCTGCCCAAAGGGTTATTCATAACCCCTCCGATAACATAAGACGCATCAATCCCATCAGGAGCATCACTTGTCCAGTTAACACGACCAAAAACCGCCCAAGTCTCATCAATATTTTGCATCAAGTTAATGCTATAACCTGTGTTGCTTTGAGGCTGAGAATATGTAGACGGCTGATTATATATCAAAAAAGAATATTCTGACGAGCCAAACCCCTCAAACTGCGGAGAGTATGTAATGCTTGCAAAAGAATTTATTTTCTCAAAAGTTTTTGAGTTTGTATGAATGGTGTCTCCAGAGACATTGCTTGCATCTTGCGCTCCTACTGAAAAAGCCCAATCATCATTTGGCGTTATGGTTGCATATCCGCCCAAACTTGCGGTTGAATAAGTTGATGTGCCGTTTTGTGACAAAGAATAATTAATAAAGTTAACCTGTTGGTTTGAATCATAGGCATTGCCATCAAAACTATAAATCGGAAACTGCCCCAAAGCAATTTCTAAGAAGTCCCAATTCCCAGCAAATTGATGAGTATATGTTAACTGGGCAATAGAGTTTTCTTGGGTCGGAAAGTCATTGATTGCCTGAGCAAAACCTGAGTTGCTAGCTATCTCAACAGCATTTTCGCCACTATATCTGGTTGCATTAAAAGCTGCCTGAATTGAGCCACTACCAAACGTATCAGATTTGAATATATCCCAGTTAAAAGATGTAGAATAAAAAGTCTGAGATGCAGTTTTCTTGCCATTAGGAGATGTTCTCTGAAAAAACTGAGAAACATCAAAAGTATATGAAATTCCATATTTATCTTTTATATTTTTCTTAAAATCTGCATAATCTTTTGCAAAAGAATGCTCTTCTGCCAAAGATTGTCTCCAATCATTATATATGTGCTTGTTTTTAATTGATCGATGAGAGCTAGGAGCTTGTGCATTTGCGGTTGTTGACATTGCGATTAATGTCATGGTTGTAAAGAAAATTTTTTTCATATTTAATCCTCATAAAAAAGTATATAACATAATATAATTTTACAAATTTTTGTTTCAAGTATAACAATATAAAAAAATTGTTAAAAAAGATAAAAAAAGTTCTTGCATTTTATTTTTTAATATTTTATAAGATTTCCAGTTGCTGCCGATTTAGCTCAGTTGGTAGAGCTACTGATTTGTAATCAGTGGGTCGGGAGTT
>CAYJIO010000047.1:0-7175 GCA_964370255.1 uncultured Azospirillaceae bacterium | reverse complement strand
TGAGCGAATTAAATGTTACAAACCGAGTGCCCGAAGCGACTTAGTGAACAAAGTGAACTTACGGAGCAAGACAGTGTCTGCGAAGCAGACGATGGGGGGTATAATTTGCAAGCTAAATTAAATATGAGCGAATTAAATGTTACAAACCGAGTGCCCGAAGCGACTTAGTGAACAAAGTGAACTTACGGAGCAAGACAGTGTCTGCGAAGCAGACGATGGGGGGTATAATAAAAATAAACAAAGTTTAGACTAAAAAACAAAAATAATTATTTGTCCTTACAACCCTTAAGTTGCCCACAAGCACCCATAATATCATCACCACGAGAGGCTCTTATTGGGGCTTCAAATCCATATTTTTGCAACTCGCGACTAAATGCATGAACCCTATTATTAGAGCTGCCAACAAAGCTAGAGCCTTCCCAAGAATTAAAAGAGATTAAATTAAATTTGGCATTAATTTTGTGTTTTTTCATCAAATCATATAGGCGCTTGGCATCAGCCATTGTGTCATTAAGCTCATTTAGCATCAAATACTCAAACGTAACAGCCTGCCTTGCTCCAGTAATATCTTGATACTCTTTACAAGCTTTTAACACTGCATCAATATTAAATTTATTATTAATAGGCATAATTTTTGAACGAACATCATCATCAGAAGCGTGCAAAGATATCGCAAGCTTAACGCCAATTTCTTTTGCAACATCGACAATTTTATTGGCAACCCCAGAAGTTGAAAGTGTGATTTTTCGCTTAGATAAAGCGCAACCAGAGCTCTCATTTAAGATTTTAAGCGCTTTTATTGTGTTGTCAAAATTGTGCAAAGGCTCACCCATACCCATAACCACAATGTTTGTAACCAAGCTTTTATCAAAAAAGTCACGCACCAACAAAAATTGGCTGATTATTTCAGCTGTCGTCAAATTGCGAGAAAGCTTTTGCGTGCCAGTGTGGCAAAATTTGCAGCCAACCGCACACCCAACCTGTGTTGATATACAAACAGCACCCCTGTCTTCTTCGGGGATAAAAACGGTTTCAATTCTCTGTCCATCAAAAAACTCTAAAAGCCATTTATTTGTGCCATCAGTTGACTTTAAGTGTTCAATAACTTTGGGTCGAAAAACATTAAAGTTTTGGTTCAACTTATCCTGCAAAGATTTTGAAAAAGAAGACATTTTATAGAAGTCAAACTGGTTGTGAATATAAATCCATTGCCACAACTGCTCCGCCCTAAACTTTTTTTCCCCAAGTTTTAAGACTTCTTCAATAAGCTCATCTTTGCTCAAATTCAACAATTCAATTTTCATAAAATGGATATTAGTCATTTTTATTATACTGTCAAGCTTGAAGTTAAAGTAGAAGTTGCAAATTTTGTAATTTTTTTTCACATATCATCGTATATTAACTTTTTAATAATAATTCATCATATATATTTCAAATAACAAAAGGAATATTGTTTTGAAAAAGACCTCAAAATCTAAAATTGCAGCCGTATATGCGCAAGCCATTTATGATGCATCAGACAACAAAAACAAGCTGTTTTCAGAAGTTAAATCACTTCTTGAGGCAATAAGTGCGGATTCGTCATTAAAAGATTTCTTAAAAAACCCCGTAATAGATTTCGCACAAAAGCAAAAGCTGTTACAGTCAATAAAGCTTTCAAAAACTCTTTCAACCTCTCTTGAAGTTATAACAAAAAATGCAAAAGCGGCAAATATAGAGGCAATCTTAAAAGAGTTTGTTGATATATATTACAAAAAAAACAACATAACAGAGGTTGAGGCAATCTCAACATATGCGCTTTCAAAACAAGAAATCTCAAAAATAGAAAAAAAGATAAAACAAAAAATCAACCAAGATGTTGTAATTAATAATGTCATAAACAAAGATATTTTGGGTGGTTTAATAATAAAATATAATTCTCAAATGCAAGATGCCTCTGTTTTGGGTAAAATAAATCAGATAAAAAGACTTATGAAAGGTGAAAAATAATGAGCTTAAAAGTTAGTGAAATTTCTTCAATAATAAAAGAAAAAATTGCCACAGCAAAAATAGACGCAAACGTCTCAGAGGTGGGTCAAGTGCTTAGTGTTGGTGATGGAATTGCTCGTGTTTATGGTCTTGATAAGGTTGAGGCAGGCGAGCTTGTTGAGTTTGAATCTGGTGTTATGGGAATGGCGCAAAACTTAGAAGAAGATAACGTTGGCGTTGTTATCTTTGGCTCTGATGAAAGCATAAAAGAAGGTTCGCAAGTAAAAAGAACCAAAAAAATTGTAGAAGTTCCTGTTGGCAAAGAGTTGTTAGGAAGAGTGGTAGACGCTCTTGGTTCACCAATCGATGGGTTGGGGGAGATCAAAGCAAAAGAGCACTCAAGATCAGAAGTAAAAGCCCCAGGCATTATCGCACGTCAAAGTGTGTATCAATCAATGGCAACAGGCTTAAAGGTTGTAGATAGCTTAATCCCAATCGGCAGAGGTCAGCGTGAACTTATTATCGGCGACCGCCAAACGGGCAAAACAGCAATTGCAATAGATACAATCATCAATCAAAAAAGATATAATGACGCGGCAAAATCAGACAAAGATAAACTGTTTTGCATATATGTTGCAGTTGGGCAAAAGCGCTCAACAGTAGCCCAAGTTGTAAAAACCTTAAAAGATGCTGGCGCAATGGATTATACTATTGTGGTTGCAGCAACTGCATCAGACCCAGCACCAATGCAATTCTTGGCACCATATTCAGGCTGTGCAATGGGTGAATATTTTATGAACAATGGTATGAATGCCGTAATTTTTTATGATGACTTGTCAAAACAAGCAACGGCATATCGCCAAATGTCATTATTGTTGCGTCGTCCACCAGGGCGTGAGGCATATCCAGGAGACGTTTTTTATCTGCACTCAAGACTATTAGAAAGAGCTGCAAAACTTAGCGATGACTTAGGTGGCGGTTCTTTAACTGCATTGCCAATCGTAGAAACCCAAGCCGGAGACGTTTCAGCATATATTCCAACCAACGTAATCTCTATTACAGACGGGCAAATATTCTTAGAAACAAATTTGTTTTATCAAGGTATCAGACCTGCGGTTAATGTCGGCATTTCTGTTTCTCGTGTGGGCTCTGCAGCTCAAACAAAAGCCATGAAACAAGTTGCAGGCTCAATCAAATTAGAGCTTGCACAATATAGAGAAATGGCAGCGTTTTCTCAGTTTGCATCAGACTTAGATGCCTCAACTCAAGCGCTTCTTGCAAGGGGTGCAAGACTAACAGAAGTCTTAAAACAACCACAATATAACCCAATGCCAATGGAAGAAGAAGTTTTTGTAATCTTTGCAGGCGTAAACGGATATTTAGACAAGATTGAAATAAATCAAATTGCAGAGTTTGAAGAAAAAGCATTGCGCAAAGTAAAACAAAAAAACAAAAAAATTCTAGAAACCATCAAAAAAGAAGAAAAGATATCAGATGACATAAAAGCGCAAATGATTTCTTTTTATGATGACTTCATAAAAGAATTTACAAACCAAGAAAAGGCCGCATAATATGCCAGGGTTTAAGGAGCTTAGAACCAGAATAGAAAGTGTTAAGTCCACTTGCAAAATCACTTCTGCCATGAAGTTGGTTGCAGCTTCTCGCTTGCGCAAAGCTCAAGGCTTGCTTGAAAAATCTGAGTTTTATAATCACAACTTGGCAGCAAATGCCTTTAGGCTCTTAACTCAAATAAGGCAAGATGAAGAGGCGGGCATTTCATATATATATCCCCAAACCATGACACTTAGAAAAAACGCCAGCAAATATCTGTTGATGGTGTTTTCATCAGACCGAGGTTTGTGTGGTGGCTTTAACTCAAACATTGCCAAAAGAGCAATCTCAAGGGTTGAAGAATTATTGGCAGAACAAAAAGATATAAAAATCATCTGCGTTGGCAAAAAAGCAAAAGACATCATAAAACGTTCATACCCAGACTTGATAATAGACACCATCGAAAATATTGCTCATAAAGGCGTAAAATATTATGAAGGTGTTGACTTGGCAGAACGTATGATAAATATGTATAACAACAAAGAAATAGACATATGCGAGGTAATTGGCACAAAATTTGTCTCTGCCATGACAAGAGACATATATTGCTATCAGGTATTGCCTTTTAGCATAGAAACCTTGCCATATAATAAAGAGCATGAGCCAACCACAATTGTTCGCGGTGCATTTTATGAATATGAACCAAACAAATTGCAGTTATTAGAGCATATGTTGCCATTATTATTGCGCGCAACAATGTTTCAAATTATTGCCAACTCTCAAGCAAGTGAGCACGGCGCCAGAATGATATCTATGGACAGCGCAACAGACAATGCAAAAGATATGTTATCAAGCTTAACATTAAAATATAACAGAATGCGCCAAAACGCAATCACAACAGAATTAATAGAAGTTATTTCAGGTGCAGAAGCACTATAATATAGGAGACAAAACAAAATGGCAAAAACAACAATCAAAAAAGAAGCAACAAAAAAAGCAACTCCCAAAAAGGTTGTAGCAAAAAAAGTTACTCCAAAGAAAGTTGCACCAAAAAAAGTTGTTGCAAAAAAGCTTGAGGCCACAGGTTATGTTTCTCAGATTATGGGCGCGGTTGTAGACGTTAAATTTGACAACATAAAAGACCTGCCAAATATCTTAACCGCCTTAGAGGTTGAAAACCAAGGCACAACATTGGTATTAGAAGTTGTGCAACACATTGGCGAAAACGTTGTCAGAACCATCGCAATGGACACAACAGACGGCTTAAAAAGAGGCGTTGGTGTCATAAACACACAAAAACCAATCACAGTCCCTGTTGGCAGAGAACTGTTAGGAAGAATTATAAACGTAATCGGAAAGCCAGTAGATGAAAGAGGGGATATAAACGCAACTCATTATTCATCAATCCACAAAGAAGCTCCAAAATTTGTTGACCAATCAACAAAAACAGAAGTCTTAACCACAGGCATTAAGGTCATTGATTTGTTAGAACCATACTTAAAAGGCGGCAAAATTGGCTTATTTGGTGGAGCAGGGGTCGGCAAAACCGTTTTGATTATGGAGCTCATTAATAATATGGTAAAAGGCCATGGCGGCTTATCTGTTTTTGCAGGTGTCGGAGAAAGAACCAGAGAAGGAAATGACTTATATCACGAAATGATAGAATCAGGTGTGATAGACACCAAAGGGAAAGACTCAAAAACAATTTTGGTTTATGGCCAAATGAACGAGACCCCAGGGGCAAGAGCAAGAGTTGCCTTAACAGGCTTATCACAAGCAGAATATTTTAGAGATGAAGAGCATCAAGACGTTTTGTTTTTTGTAGACAACATCTTCCGCTTCACCCAAGCAGGATCAGAAGTTTCTGCACTATTAGGCCGCATTCCATCAGCGGTTGGTTATCAACCAACTTTGGGCACAGATATGGGCGCCATGCAAGAGCGCATTACCTCAACAAAAGATGGCTCAATCACATCTGTTCAGGCAGTATATGTGCCAGCCGATGACTTAACAGACCCAGCGCCAGCAACAACGTTTTCGCACCTAGATGCTCAAACAGTCCTTTCAAGAAAAATTGCAGAACTTGGCATATATCCAGCGGTTGATCCACTTGATTCAACATCAAGAATCTTAGATCCAAAAATTGTTGGAGAAGAGCATTATTATGTTGCAAGACGCGTTCAAGAAATTTTGCAAAAATATAACTCTTTGCAAGACATCATTGCAATTTTGGGTATGGATGAACTATCTCAAGAAGACAAAAACACAGTTGCCAGAGCCAGAAAAATTCAAAGATTTTTATCGCAACCGTTCCACGTTGCAGAGCAATTTACAGGTATGAAGGGCAAGTTTGTTGAGCTTCAAGACACCATAAAAGGCTTTAAGGGCTTGGTAGAAGGAGAATATGACCACATTCCAGAACAAGCATTTTATATGGTTGGCTCAATTGAAGAAGCAATAGAAAAAGCAAAAACTCTAGAGGCCGCATCATAATGGCAAAACAAAAAACAAAAGAAGAGATATTATTTAGAATCTCAAGACCATACAAACAGTCAAAGACCATGACTGCACAAAAAGTTGTCCTTCCCTCAACCAACGGAATGATAACATTATTGCCAAACAGAGCCCCCATAATGATAGGCTTGACCAATGGCTTAATAGAGATTTTAGATGACAAAAACAACCCAATAGAAAAATGGTTTATCAAAGGAGGCATTGCAGATTGCGCCCGCAATCGTTGCGCTGTTTCATCAGAAAAAGTAATAGCCTTTGATTTATATACCAAAGAAAGTGCAGCAGTCAAAAGAGATGAGGCCAGATATGAAGAAGACAAATCCTTCTATCAAATGATTATAGACCACAAACAATAAACAGGACACAACAAATGTTTAACTTTCATATATTAGCACTTAGCATAGTGCAAAGCTTAACAGAGTTTTTGCCCATAAGCTCAAGCGGGCATTTAATTTTGTTTCCAAAACTTTTTAATGTCAAAGACTATGGCATATTAATAGATGCATCAGTTCATTTTGGCTCAATTTTGGCTGTTGTCATATTTTTCAATAAACCCGTAATAAGAATAATCAAAGACACCATAAGATCAAAGTTTAAGCCAAACTTCAAACTATATGGCGCAAAATTGTTTTATATGTTAATTGTTGGCACAATTCCAATTGTAATTGCTGGTTTGCTTCTGCATAACTATGGGTTAGAAGTTTTGCGTTCTCAAAAGTTGGTTGCTTTTACACTGATTGGCTTTGGAATCCTCCTTGGCTTGGCAGACAAAGTATGTATGACAGTCAACAAAATTGACCACTTAACTTTGGGCAAAGCTTTTTTTGTTGGTTGCGCGCAATGCTTGTCATTAATCCCTGGCACATCTCGCTCAGGCATAACCATCACAGCCTGCAGAATGCTTGCAATGGAAAGACGCGAGGCAACAACTTTTTCAATGTTACTGGCAATTCCTGCAATTTTTGGTGCTGCAATCTTAGTCTTTTTTGGCGCAGAAACAATATCTCAAGATATGATAAATTATAGCATTCAGGCGGTTATATTCTCATTTATTGGTGGTTTAATTGCCATATATATTATCATGAGTTGGCTCAAAAAATCCACATTTATGCCTTTTGTGCTTTACAGAATTGTTTTTGGGT
>CAYJIO010000046.1:0-7660 GCA_964370255.1 uncultured Azospirillaceae bacterium | reverse complement strand
GGCAAAAGATTATCAGAACAAGCATTGGCGGTTAAAGTAAATGGCTTGGATATTATGGAAGTATCGGAGATGTCTATTTTTTGCGCACTTGACTGGTTTGGCAAAGTTCATCATAGCCTGACCCCAAAAAAACAAGAAATAGCATCAAAAATCTTAAAAGAAATTGTTGAGCGTTTAACATTCTTAAACAATGTTGGGTTGGATTATTTATCACTTTCTCGCCAAGCGGGCACATTGTCTGGTGGCGAGGCTCAACGTATCCGCCTTGCTTCTCAAATTGGCTCTGGCTTGACTGGGGTATTATATATCTTAGACGAGCCATCAATTGGCCTGCACCAAAAAGACAACGACCGCTTACTTGCAACACTTAACAGATTGCGTGACTTGGATAATACTGTAATTGTAGTTGAGCATGATGAAGATGCAATTCGCTCTGCTGACCACATTATAGACATGGGGCCTCGTGCTGGTGTTTTGGGTGGACAAATTGTTGCCCAAGGCACAATAGAAGATATCTTAAAATCAGAGAGTTTAACCGCCCAATACTTAAATGGTGTTAAGCAAATTTTGGTGCCTGCAGAACTGCGCAAAGGAACAGGCAAATTTATAGAAGTGATTGGTGCAAAAACCAATAACTTAAAAAACGTTACTGCAAAATTTCCGCTAGGCACATTTACTTGCGTCACCGGTGTTTCTGGTGGTGGTAAATCATCTCTTGTGTTAGAAACCTTGTTTAAGGGTGTTAACAAAGAGCTAAACAAATCACGTGAAGAAACTGGCATCTATAAACAAATTAAAGGCATTGAAAATATTGATAAAGTAATCGATATTGACCAATCGCCAATTGGCAGAACCCCACGCTCAAACCCTGCAACATATACAGGGCTATTCACCCCAATTAGAGAATGGTTTGCAAGCTTGCCAGAGGCCAAAGAAAGAGGCTATAATGCTGGGCGCTTTTCTTTTAACGTAAAAGGTGGCAGATGTGAGGCCTGCCAAGGTGATGGCGTTACAAAGATTGAGATGCACTTTTTGCCAGACGTATATGTAGAATGCGATGTCTGCAAAGGCAAACGCTTTAACAGAGAAACTTTGGAAGTTAAATATAAAGGCAAATCAATTGCCGACGTATTAGATATGAGCATTGATGAAGCCTATGAGTTTTTTGATAAAATCCCTAATATCAAAAACAAGTTAGAAGTTTTGCGTCAAGTTGGTTTGGGTTATATCAAGCTTGGGCAGCAAGCCCCTACCCTTTCTGGCGGTGAGGCTCAACGTATTAAATTATCAAAAGAGCTTGCCAAACGTGCAACCGGCAAAACCTTATACATTTTAGACGAGCCAACAACAGGGCTTCATTTTGCAGATATTCACAAACTATTAAATGTGCTTCATGCTCTTGTAGATGCAGGCAACTCAATTGTTGTAATTGAGCATAACTTAGATGTTATAAAAACTGCAGATTATATTATAGATATGGGGCCAGATGGCGGAGACGGTGGTGGCACAATTGTTGCGCAAGGCACTCCAACTGAAGTTGCAAAATCAAAAAAATCTTGGACCGCAAAATATTTGGCAAAATATTTATAAGAAAATGTTGACAAAAAAATTGTTGTTGGTTATATATCAGCATAAGAAACCCTAATTATTAATTTAAAAAAATTATAGTCATGAGAAAAATCTATCTCGGCAGCTATACGCTGACCATAAAAGTTGAAGAAAAAGAAAAGTTAGGAAGTGTATATCTATATGCTTTCTGTGAAAAAAACAGCAAAAACATTATGTTTATCGCTGAAGAACGTGCTCTGATTAACAACAAGGAATTTTATAACAAACCTTTTCAGGTATATCTTGAGAGAAAGTTATCAAAAGGCGAGGAAGATGCCATTATCTCTTTAGATAAAATTAAAGCTCAGCCAATACCCGAGGTTCTTAGCTATCTTAAGACTTCTTTGATGGAAAGTTATAGCTACGAAAGAAAATAGATCTAAAAGACCTTTTATATTATATAAAAGGTCTTTATTTTTTTATTGTCATTAAAAAAACATAATATATAATGTTTGAAATGGAGATTATATATTATGAATAATGCAATAGAAAATATTATAAACAGTAAAGTTGAAGCTGTTTTTTCAAACCTAAGCCTTAATAAAAAGTTTGCAACTGCAAAATCATCAGACCGCCCAGACTTGAGCGATTTTCAGTGCAACGCGGCATTAGCCATTGCAAAAGAACTTGGCAAAAACCCTCGTGAAGTTGGGCAAATGATTGCAGATGAATTATCAAAAGACGTTGACTTTGCAAAAATTAGTGTTGATGGACCAGGCTTTGTTAATATGAGCTTGTCAAATGAGTTTTTGCAAAACTTAATTAATAACATTAAATCAGACTCTCGTTTTGGGGTTATGAAAGTTTTTGAACCAAAAAAAGTTGTTTTAGACTTTGGGGGGCCAAATGTTGCAAAAGAACTGCACGTTGGGCATTTGCGTTCTGCTGTTATTGGTGAAAGCATTCAACGCCTTGAGCGTTTTGTTGGAAATGATGTTATATCTGATGTGCACCTTGGTGACTGGGGAACACAAATGGGTATTGTAATCTCTGAGATTATAAAAAAAGATGGCAATTTAGACAATGCTCTATCCTATGGAATTAAAGAAATTGGTGCTTTTTATAGAACTGGCAATATTAGATGCAAAGAAAACCTTGAGGCAAAAGATGTTGCAAAGCAAATTGTTGTAGAGCTTCATAATGGAAACGCAGAATACAGAAAAGTATGGAAGCATTTGGTTAAAGAATCTGTTGGCGCAATCAAAGAGCTTTATGACTTTTTGGATGTTAATTTTGATTTGTGGCTAGGCGAGTCTGATGCGCATGAAGTTTGCAAAGATATTGTAAAAATTGCTGATAGCAAATGTATTGCAGAGATTGATGACGGTGCAAATATTATTAGATTGCCAGAAATCAACAAGCCAAGACCTCCTGTGATGTTGCAAAAAGCAGATGGTGGATTTACATATCATACAACAGATATTGCAACTGTTAAAATGCGTGTAGATGAGTTGAAAGCACAAGAAATTATTTATATAGTAGACGTTAGACAAGGCCTGCATTTTGAGCAAGTTTTTGAGGCATCTAATATGCTTGGGATTGCAAATGATGCCACATTTAAGTATATTGGTTATGGCACGGTAAATGGCAAAGATGGAAAGCCTTTTAAAACTCGTGATGGCGGGGTTATGAACTTGGAGGCACTATTACAGACTTCTCAAGAAAAAGTGTATCAATCAATGCCAGAACCAAATGATGAATATGATGCAGAATATATTGCAAATTTGGTTCGTCAAATTGCTGTTGCAGGAATTAAATTTCAAGATCTTAAAAACAACCTTGCCTCTGGCTATGTCTTTGACCTTGATGACTTTGCCAAATTTGAAGGAAAAACGGGGCCATACATTCAATATGCGATTGCCCGTATCAACTCAATATTAAGAAAAGCAACCTTTAATGCTGGCAAAATTATTATTACAAATTCAGAAGAAAGAAAACTTATCTTAAAATTAACTAGCTTAAACGCTATAATATTTCAAGCTTATGAGAAACTAGAACCCAGCATTATTGCAGAATATGCTTTTTCTTTGGCGCAAGAGTTTTCAAGTTTTTATGCAACGTCTTCTATTGTTAATGAAGATAATAAAGAAATTGCAGCATCAAGGTTATCTTTGGCAAAGCTTGTTTCTGATGTTTTGCGTTTGTTATTAAACCTGCTTGGAATAGAAAGCCCAGAAATTATGTTAAAAGGACAATAAGATGAAAAAACTCATTACAATAATTGCAATAACTTTAACAACATCGTCATGCGCTGTGTTTAATCTTTTTTTAGGTGGAGAATATAAAGAACCATTTTATTCTTGCCCAAATGTTGTAATCCCAAGAGATGGGGCTTATCTTACGCAAGTAAACAGAGGCTTTGACGACTTTCATATTCAAATTGTTGGGTTTGAAGGCTATTGTTATATGGATAAAAAAATAAAAACGCAAAAGGCTGTTATCACCCCAATATTTGTTGTATCTAAGCTTGCACAAACCAAAGATAGTGACTTAGATTTCAAATTTTATATTCAAACCCAAGATGGGCCTCCTGAATATATTGGCAAATGGACACACCTGCAGTCTGCTCACATAACACCTGCACAAAAAAAGATTAAGTTTAAGGGCAAAGAAGTTGAAGTTAGAATCCCAACCATTGAGCCAGAAAAGTTTGTCATAGACCTTGGCTTGGTGCAAACAAAAGACGAAATTAAGTTTAATAAACAAACCTTTGACATTGAATATGACTATATAGAGGAGTAATATAAATGAAAGCAAATTACAAACAAATGGCATCTGCTTTGCGTTTTTTATCTGCAGATATGATTAATAAGGCTAATTCTGGGCACCCAGGAATGCCACTTGGCATGGCAGATGTTGCAACTGTTTTGTTTGCAAAGTTTATAAAAACCAACCCCAAAGACCCAAAGTGGTTTAACCGAGACAGGTTTATATTATCTGCAGGGCATGGCTCTGCTCTTTTATATTCATTGCAATATTGCATGGGCTATAAAGACATCAACTTAGATGACATAAAAAACTTTCGTCAACTTGGGTCAAAGTGTGCTGGGCACCCTGAATATGGGCACTTAGACGGGGTTGACATTACAACGGGGCCTTTAGGTCAGGGAATTGCGTCTGCGGTTGGCTTTGGCGTTGCAGAACGCATCTTGAATGCAAATTATAATGATGAGCTTTGTAACCACTATACATATGTGATGTGTGGTGATGGTTGTTTGCAAGAAGGTATTTCTGAAGAGGCTATTGCAATGGCTGGGCATTTGGGTTTAAGCAAGCTTATTGTGTTATGGGATAATAATAATATTACTATTGATGGGTATGTTTCTGGCTCTTCTTCAACCAACCAATTAAAACGTTTTAAGGCTAATAACTGGAATGTTATTGCCATTAATGGGCATGATTATCAAGAAATTGAAAAAGCCATTAAAAAAGCTCAAAAGTCTAAGAAACCAACATTAATTGCTTGCAAAACAAAAATTGGATTTGGGGCGCCAACCAAGCAAGGCACAAACAAATGTCATGGTTCTCCACTTGGGATTGATGAAACAAATGCAATGAGAAGAAAGTTAAAATGGAGTTATGAGCCGTTTGACATTCCTCAAGAAATCAAGCTAATGTGGGAAAAAGCAGCCAGCAAAAGCCAAAAAGATTATGACAATTGGCAAAAGCAAGCAAAGAATAACAAAGCTTTCTTAAACCAAATATCTGGCGCTTTGCCTAACAATTGGAATAAAGGTCTTGAAGAGCTAAAGAAAAAAGCAATAAAAGAAAAATTAAACGTTGCAACACGCAAGGCAAGCCAACTATGTTTGGAAAAGATTGTACCTGCAATGCCTTCTATGATAGGTGGCTCTGCTGATTTGATAGCATCTAACCTTACTTTTGTTGATGGTATGAAAACCATTAAAAGAGGTGATTTTAAGGGAAATAATATTGCATACGGAATCCGCGAGCATATCATGGGGGCAATGCTTAATGGCTTGTCTTTGCATGGTGGTTTTATTCCTTATGCGGGCACATTCTTTGTGTTTTCTGATTATTTGCGTCCTGCTCAAAGATTGGCAGCGCTTATGGGAATTAGGGTTATATATGTGTTGACCCATGACAGCATTGGCGTTGGCGAAGATGGCCCAACTCATCAACCTGTTGAGCATTTGGCAAGTTATAGAGCAATGCCAAATATCAATGTCTTTCGTCCTTGTGATGTGGTGGAAACTGCAGAGGCTTGGCAACTTGCAATTGAAGATGAGTGCAAACCTTCTATATTGGCTCTTTCTCGTCAGAATTTGCCAACTATAAGGGTTGATGCAAGCGATAATTTGACCACAAAAGGTGCTTATATTATATCTAAAGTTGCAAAACCTGTTGCAACATTAATGGCAACCGGCTCAGAGGTATCATTGGCAATAGAGGCGCAAGCAGAGCTTAAGAAACAAAAGATAAATATTAATGTGGTGTCTGCTCCTTGTTTGGAATTGTTTGATTTGCAAGATGATAAATATCAAAAGTCCGTCTTGGGAGATAAGCCCGTTATTGCAATTGAGGCTGGCTCAAAATTTGGCTGGGACAGATATGCAAACGATGTTATCGGCATGGACGGCTTTGGTGCCAGTGGTCCTGCAGAGAAGGTGTATGAATATTGTGGTATTACGGTTGCAGAGGTTGTTGAGGCTGTTAAGGACAATTTGTAGGGATGCATTGTATGCGTCCCGCAAAAAAAGGAAACAAAAATATGAACATATATGTAGAAATTTTGGGGTATTTTGCAGGGGTTTGCACTGCAATATGCTTTATGCCACAAACCATTAAAACCATTAAGACTAAAGATGTTAAAGCGCTTTCATTCTTTAGTTATTTGTTATATAATCTTGGGATTTTGTCTTGGATTGTTTATGGATATTTTTTGGGCTCAGCGCCAATGGTGATTTTTAATGCCATAAGTATTGTGTTTGCCTCGACAGTATTGTTTATGATTATAAAATATAAGACAAAATAACACTTGATTTTTAATTAAAATTTATATACGATATAAGTTAATTAACATTATTAACTTATAAATTTTTAAATTATGAATACAAGTTTTATAGAGATAATGAGTTTATCTCAGGCGCAACAATTTTTTGCCGCAAACGGCATAAACGTGGAAATAGAAAGCATCAAGCTTGGTAGATTGTCTTTTGATGAAAGTGCTGTTAACGGCTACGTCGTATTTTATACATTTGTAAATGACATAATATTTTTTGTCAAAGCATTCTCAAATAGGGAAAAGATACCCAGAATGATGACTACATTGCCAAGAGCAAATGTTGTTAAAGAAGCAAGAATTGAAAAGGGAAATCACTTCAAGGCGATAGGAACAACCGTGTGGGAGTTCAAAAAACTACCCGATGGAGACTGTGCGATAATACTTTTTAAGGATTAAACTCAAAACCCTTAAACTTTTATAGTTTAAGGGTTTTACTGTATAACATAAAATATTGCTTGCAAATATATGGGGTATCTATATATTAAATAAGAATTTAATATTTTTTAGGAGAAAACATATGCCTTTAGTGTCTTTGAGACAAATTTTAGACCACGCAGCAGAAAACAATTATGGTGTACCTGCTTTTAATATCAACGATATGGAACAAGTTTTGGCTGTTATGAATGCAGCCAGAAAAGTAAATGCTCCAGTTATTTTGCAAACATCAACAGGGGCCAGAAAATTTGCTGGTGACCCTATGATTCGCCACATGGTTGCAGCTGTTGTAGAGATGTATCCAGAGCTTCCTATTTGTATTCACCAAGACCATGGTTCTTCAATTGATGTATGCCAATCTGCTATTGTTAATGGCTATACGTCTGTTATGATGGACGGTTCTTTGGCAGCAGACGGCAAAAGCCCATCTACTTTTGAGTATAATGTTGAAGTTACGAAAGAAGTTGTTAAAAGAGCTCATGCTGTTGGCGCTTCTGTTGAAGGTGAGCTTGGGGTTATTGGCTCATTAGAAACTGGAGAAGGCGAAAAAGAAGACGGCCACGGTGTTGAAGGCAAAATCTCAAAAGACAA
>CAYJIO010000045.1:0-7674 GCA_964370255.1 uncultured Azospirillaceae bacterium | reverse complement strand
CATAGGTTTGCAGAATTGTAAATGTTGGGCTTGGGACTTCTGTGTTTTGCCCGCAGAGAGCTCTTATGAAGGCTCTTGAAAAAACTGACTTGCCAACGCCCAGTGTGCCATATAGCAAAAAAACATCGCCTCTTTTTGCATCTTTTGCTATGCTTTGGGCTATTTTAATTGTGTCTTGCTCTGAGTTTGAAATATGTTTTGTCAAAAGCCAAAGAATCCCCATATTTTGTTTTTTGTGTCGCTTTTTCTTTTTATGACTTTTATGTCTGCTTTTTTGCTTTTTATGTATCGCCAGTCTGAGGGTCTATAAAATTGCCCCTGCCACAAGCCTCTTCTGTTTGCGTTTGCGAGGTTTTCTTGCTCTTTGTAATAGCCTCCTCCCTCTGGAGTTGCTACTGCCCACCCTGCACTAACGGTTGCTGATGCTATGTCATATTCTCCCAAATAACAAACGCCTAAATAATTGCCTTTTTCATCTGTGTCTAAGATGTGGCATTTTAAGTCATAGCCGCTTATCCAACCTTTTAACCACGCTTTAGATTGTCTGCCGCATTTATATGAGCGCCCTTGCCTATTGGAGCAGGTTTGAGTTAAGTCTGGGGCGTCAATACCGAAAAGCTTTATGTATCTGCCGTTATAAAGTCTTAAGAGATTGCCCTTTATTACCTTTACTGGAGTTGTTATTGCTGTGTAATTTGATGGGTTAAACGTTTTTTTTGAGTTTTTCTTTTTTGCTGGGGGCAAGCTTTGATTTAACATTGGTCTTGATGGGGCTTTAGTTTTTGTGTCTATAACCCCTTGTGATGAGCCGCTCAGAAACGACTTTAGTTTTGATGGGGCACTGTCAATGCCATCTGCAAAAGCGCCAATTGCATATAATATAAACACTGTAATTCCTATAAAAATCATAAGAGATATTAAGCAACCTGCAGCTCTTAAAATCATTCTGCTAAAAACTAAAAATATTATAATACCCAAAAAAATGGCCAAAATGCCCATTCCTTGAGCAATAGTGCTTAGGCTTTGGGTTCCTGAGCCTCCTACTGCAATTAAAAGCATTGCTAATAATGAAAATATCAGTTTTTTAAGCAGTGACATTGTCTTCTAACTCCTCTGGGCTAAACTCAGAAGTTTCTTCTTCATACTCAACACCTAGTTTTGAAAGCATATCTTCATTAATATCTTCTCTTTGTGCAACAATCCAATCTGGGACATTTGGCGCTGGTGGGATTTTTTGTTTGGCGGTCATTTCTTTGTCCATATAAACCCTTGGTGCGTCTGCCATAATTGGCTTTTCAATAAAACCTTGAACCAAAACAACTTGTTTTGTTGTTGGTAATGATAATAGTTGCGCTGGGGATATAACAGAAATTCCTTGCAAATTGTATGTAACATTTTTTGAAAACGGGTTTGAGCCTTTGCCACCACCGCCAAGGCCACCTTCTTGTTTTGAGAAAGATGAAGATTGAACGGTTTTGTTGCCTATCATCTTTGAAAAGCGCTGAGCTGTGTTTTCGTTATTTTGCGACAAGATAACTTTTACTGCGGTTGTTGATATTACTGTTTCTAGGTCGTCTTTGCCATACTTGCCTGAGATTTGCCCTAAGTCTTGGCCAATTAATAGGTATGAGATTTTTTGACCACGACCAACAGCTGGCCCTGTGATAACCGCCTGAAGCTTTGGCATTGTTGGAAACTCGTCGAGCACAAATATAACAGAACAGGGTCCCATTTTGCCGTCTGTTGGGTGAGTATCATGTGGTTTGTTGGCAATTAAGTAGTTGCTCATTAAGTCTACGAACAAAGCGTTTATTACGTTTAAGGCTTTTGCGTCAACTTGGTTTATTGATAGGTAAACGGTTGTAGGCTTCCATTGCCCTGTTATGGGATCCTTCATCCCTCTTAAATCCCTAAACTGCAAATCAGAAAAAGAGGTTCTGGCTACAACGGCGGAGTTTTTGAAAATTCTGATACCTTGCAGGCCCGTTGAAAGCACCGAGCCGCGCTCTTTTTCTGGCATTGCAGATAACTGAGAGAGCTCAACCTTGCAGCGTTGAGAATAGCCATATCTACCGGCTTCTTCTATGGCGGCATCTAATAAGTCTCTCATGGGGTCTGCCATGGCGGCCATTTGGTCACCCTCTTCTAAGCGGCGCTTTATGTCTTGAGACTGCTTGATGCTAGATTCTGTCATCCACTCTAAAATCATTGCGATGCAGGCTTCTCTGCCTATCCAACGCTCTGGCAACAAAGACCAAGTGCCAATTGGTATATAATTATCTATATTCAAGGTGCCGTTTCTTAAATTCTGGATTGCTATTAGTGCCTGAGGGTCGTTCATTTCCTCATAATAGCCCTCTAAGACTCTTTTATCTTCTGCGTCTAATTTATTCTCATATACTCTGCCTATGAAATAGTCATTTGCTCTGGCTTTTTCGCACTTGAAGCATATAAAATGTAAAAGTCCTGTTAAGGCACTTCGGCCTGCGTTTGCCCAGTGGGCGTTATCGCCTTTTGCGTCCTCAACCAAGGTGTTGCACATTGAGTCTATATACATATCTCTGGCTGAGCCTGGTGCTGGTAGAGCGTTTGGTGATATTGGGTTCCATGATGGATAATAAATGCCATCTTGCGGTTTGTCTTCCTCACCCCAATTGATGATAAAAACAGGTCCTTCTTTGGCTCTGTAACCAGAAGTTTGATAACAAAGCTCTGGCTTGGGGTCGTTTACGATAAGGCTTATGCCTGGAGAATTAAATATTGTTGGCTTTACAACGCCTTCTGTTTTACCAGTACCTGGAGGGGCACAGCATAAAACCGACAATGTCTCTGGCATTTTTAAGAGCTTGCCCTTAAATCTTCCAATTACACAACAAAAGCCCTTTGGCTCAAACAAGTCCATCTTTTTGATATCTGCCTCTGTTGCAACACGACCAGAGCCATGAATGTTTGATTGAAATTTGTGAGGATTTGTAAAAAGACCAATTGCCAAAATGATTGGAGAAACAATAAATGGCAAGAGAGGAATCCACATTGCTAAAGAAAAAGAACCGCTTTGCATGCCCAATTGGCGCATCCAGTTCCAGTATCTTGAAAAAAGATAGCTTGGGTTTTCAAAAACCATTGTAAGGAAACGAGTTGCCTGAGAAAGTGTTGCTTGAGAAAAGCCTTCTCCTATCAAATAACCCAAAGGCAAAGATATTAAAGCAAGGGCAAACAGTGCAAAAAATGAGAGCAAAACAGTTATTGTAGCCCAACGCACTGCATCGTTATATTCTTTCCACTCTTCTCCTGATTTATCTATTGACATTAGCTCATTCCTCTAAGTAGTTTTTTTAACTTTTCTGCATCTTCTTTTGGCATATTTTCTTCTGATTCTTCTAGTGATTTTGCAAACAGTGGTATTTCTTTTGGCGTGCCCCTGTCTATTCTGACAACGTTTACATCAACCTCTTGCCAGATGTCAAACATATCTTCTGCATTTATTATATTATTCATTTGGTTTATGACATAGGCTTCTATGCTTATGTCAAACGGAGAACCCTCTAGCCTTTGTGTCAAAATGTCTCTTGCTTGGTCAATTTTTCTGACAGGGGAGATTCTGTGAGAGCTTTCTGAAAACCATAGGGGCTCTTCTCCGTTGAATTTTTCTTCATCTGCAAGCCAGTCTCCTGGCTCTTTGTCTACTAAAAACAATATAATCTTGGTTTTTGAAAATGCTATAAAATCTACCATATTTTTTTTGATAGTAACTGATGCCAAAAAGTCATACCCTTTTTCTTTTATTACTTCTAATATTGAGTTGCTTGAGCCTTTTGATGCAGGAGCACCACGCTCTGTAACCACTTTTTTGGGGCTTTTTTTATCAGGTTGTTTTTTGGGAGCCTCTTTTGGGCTTGGTGATCTACTCTCTTTTGTTGGAGAGGCTTTTTCTTGAGATTTTTCTTTTTTTTCTATTGGGGCGTCTAAGTCAAAATCAAATCCATCATCTTCTTCATCAAAGTCAAATAAAGAGTGCTCAAACAATGAGCTAGACTTTTTGCTTGCAGAAGGAAGCTGTGGCGTTATTGTTGAAGCTCTTTGAGGCTGGGAAGATTTTTGTAAGTTTGTTTGTTGGGTTTGTCTGCCACCGCCACTAACAGACGGAGGTCTTATCTCTTTGTGAGATTTCTTTTTTGTGACTGTTTTTGTGGCTATTTTATCGCTTACTTCTTTGGTTTTGTTTGATATTGACGATCTAAGCAACTTTATTGGGAGCTTGAAAATGCTATTGAATATCTTTGAATATCTGACCATACACAAAAATGCCCAGCCAGTTAACCATAGCGGTATTGAGGTTAATAAAATGAGAACAAAAGCCCATTCTTTTGCTGTGTTTACAACCCAGCCGGAGAGCCATAAATCTCTGGCGAAAGTCCAATGATCTACGTTTAAGAGGTCAAAGCGCCAGTTTTTATACATAATAACACGAACGCCTTCAAAAAAGAAAACGCTCCAAAATATTCCTACTGTTACTATCTTTATCAATACAAAAAAGGCCTTCAAACTTATTCTCCACTATCTTTATACTTTAATCATTAAAGGTTAATTATTGGTTAGTTTTTCTCTAACTGCATCCCTTATGCTTTGAGACGCTTTTTTTGAGGCGTCTATGTTTGGTTTTATTTCATCTAACATATCTTTTTTGCTTTGCGAGCGACAAAGGTTTTTTAACTTTATGCGCTTTGTTTGGCCGCTGTGTCTTTCTGCCATTATATCACCTAGCTTGTTTATTGGGTATAAGAGTATTGAAACTAAGTTTCTTTTATAAAAAAACCTGATTAATGTTAATAAAACTAAAGGGTTTATGGCAATGCTTAATAAAAACAAGTAGTCTGCTGATGTTTTTATGACGCCACCGCTGTTCCAAAACACAAAAACCTTGTTCCAATCTGTTGAAGACAAGATGTTAAAGCCATATGCGTTTGAAAAAAATGCCTCGGTTATTAATAAAAATGGATATGTAACAACAGCTGCTACAAATAATGCTTTTATAACTTTGTTCATGTGCGAGATCTTTTGTCTTTTATGTAATCTTGAACATTAAACTCTTTGCCCTTTGTTCTTTTGTTAAGAATACGTTCTTTTATTTCTTTTAACTTTGACTTTCTTTCATGATTTGTTTCTTTTTTAAAGCCTGTGTGTTCTCCTGAGGCATCTATTATTGATTCTGTGTTTTCTAGCTCCACTTCTGCTTTTACTTGCCAGTCTTCTATGCCTATTTTTTTGGAGAATTTATCAAAGTTGTTTTTAAACACCCTAACACTACCCTTTGACTTTTCATACTCATCATCAAATGCTTTTGAAGCGTTGTAAGAAAGCTCTTCATAACCGCTTAAGTTGTCACCTTTTGCAATTAAAATTGAAGGGTCTTTTGTTACTTTATTATATAAGCCCTGTTGAATTGGAATCGACTCAAACTCAAAAAGCTTGTCAACGCCTTCTTTGTTGTTTATAAAGTCTAGGTTGTCATATTCTTTGGAGCCGAGGCTGTTTTTTTTGAGCATTTTTGCTGCTGTTGCGTCCAAAACCATAGTTTTTCTTAAGGCCGAGATTGTCAACATATTATTAAGCAAAAATCCTTTTTGCCCGTCTGCTAGAGGAGTGCCTGCGGTTTCTGCGTCTTTTATGCTTTTTTGATATTTTTCTATAAAGTAATCTGGCAAAAGCTTGAGTGATTCTGCTTCTTCTGGGGTTCTGTCTGCCTCAGCTTTATCTAAGACTTTTACCATTGCGCCCAAAGCAGGCGCGTCTAATTTGTGTGATTTTTTAATATCTTCTTTTTCTTTTTTGATGTATTGGTTTAAGTTCTCTGCAAGTCTTCCTTGAGGAGTGTTTGACTTGTTTGCTGAGGTTTCGTTGGTGTTTTTTTCAATTGAGGCGTCTATTGCCTCCCACGTTCTAACAACGCCAATTTCTAAGGCACCGACAGCCTTACTAAGCCCCCAATTTAGTGCTGCCATGTACCATTCATTAAACATATAATCAATTATGTCTTTTTCCTTAAACTCGTCTAGCTTTTCTGGTCTGTAATCTTTTGGAGCTTTTTTTCTTTCTATGTTACCAGTTTTGTTGGTTTTTTCTATATCATCTAATTCTTTTTGCAATTCAGATACATCTAAAACAGATTTGCCATAAGCTTCTGGGTCTTGAATTATGGATAAAATTTGGTCTTTTCTGTCTTGGGTGATGTCTAGAGTTCTTTTATTGATATAGCCTTGTTTGTCATCAATATTATTTACATCAACTTTTGGTTTGTTATCTGTCATAGCAATTACTCCTATTTTTTATTATAATAACATAAAATTAAAATAAAGTAAATAGTTTTTTTGTCTATATATTTTGTGTCGATTTTGCTTGCAACGGGGTTAAAAATATGGTAATATAAATATGTTAGGTATTATATACGTATTATTTTGTTTGCTTGTTTGGAGTGTATGCGTATTTTTATAAATTAAACAAGTGGTTAAAAATTTTTATATATGGAAATTTTTATTAAAGCCGTTATTTTGGTCTTTTTGATATATGTGTTCTTTAAGAACCTCAGAAGACCAATGATGATAGCCCCAGCATTGTGCTGGAGCTTTGTGGCGTATTGCACCATAAATATTTTGTGGGACAGCACTTGGTGGTGGCTCATAAAATATGGTATAATGGCTGTGCCAACGTATTTGGCAGCCAAGTGTGTTATAATGGTATTTGGAAGAGGTTATGATTAACCTCTTCTTTTTTTTATCAACCTTTTGGTTGGTAGCAATTGCAGTGGCAAACGCCTTTTTCTCTTATATCTTTTTGACATTGCTCAGAGATGCAGAAACGGGCTGGGTTTTTGCCATCACATGGGCAACGCTCCCATTCTGCCTCGCCAAACATCATTGTTTTTGCTCTGGCGATTTTTTCTATGTTTTTTGTTGGCTCAACGCCCATTTCTGCTGCTTTTTTTAGCATATTTTCTAAAATTGTCATTTTTTATCCTTAGTCTACTATTTTTATTGAAAATTTGTCTGTTGATTGTGTTTGAGCTGGTTGCTCAGCACCCCCTGCCCTTTTTTTCTCTAAGATATCTATTATCATATCTAACTCTGCAACTGATGAATATTGCAAAACAACCTTGCCGCCACCTTGTTTGTTTGGAGAGATTTTTAAGCGCAAGCCCAAAGACTGAATTAACTCTTTTTCTATTTGAGCCAGATCTTCATCTTTTTTTGCTGAAGGAGACTTCTCTTGTTTTGGGGCTTTTAGTTTGGCAATCATTTCTTCTGTTGAGCGAACACTTAAACCTTTTTCTATAATTTTATTTGCCAATGCTTCTGCATTTTCTAGTCCAACAAGTTGGCGAGCATGGCCTGCTGAGATTTTTTCTTCTTTTATCATTTTTTGAACACTTAATGGCAAGCCCAAAAGTCTTAAGGTGTTTGCAATGTGGCTTCTTGATTTGCCAACAATTGAAGAAAGTGCATCTTGTGTGTGAGAAAATTCTGATATAAGTCTTTGAAAAGCCTCAGCTTCTTCTATTACTGAGAGGTTTTCTCTGATGATGTTTTCAACAAGTGCAACTTCTAGTGTTTCTTTGTCTGAAAAATCTTTAATGATTACTGGAATTTGTGTTAAGCCAACTTGGTTTGCTGCTCTCCA
>CAYJIO010000044.1:0-7681 GCA_964370255.1 uncultured Azospirillaceae bacterium | reverse complement strand
AGAAGGTTTGCACGTAATAAAATTCATAGAATGAGAGTATATACGAAGAGGATTGTAAAACTCATAGAATTAGATTAATACGAAGAAGGTTTGCGACGACGTTTACATAAAAAGCGTAAACGAGGAGCAAACCTTCAAGTAGTAATCAATTATATGGGCTTTATTGGATTTTTTTGGCAACTTGCTCAGTAATATCATCCGCACCATAAAGGATTACACCTTTTGCTGCTACCATGTCATAGCCTTGTCTTTTTGCTTCTTTTGCAATTATGTCTGATATTGCTTTGTCTATTGCCTGAAGCTTTTGAACATACTCAGATGCCAACTCTTGTTGTTTTTGAGCAAACTCTGCATTATATTTTTTCAACAAAGAGTCTTTTTTTGCTTTTGTTGATTGTTTCTCAACATCTTTTTTTGCTTCTTCAATCCATTTTTGCAAAGCTTCTGTTTTTTGTTTTTGCTCTTCTTTAAGAACCACTACTTGTGATGATTTTGCCACAACTGTTTGAACATCAACAGTTGCAACCTTATGCGACAACGCATTCAACAAAGCAATAACAAAACACACAACAACAAAGCTCAACGCCCCGATTGTTACGTTATTTTTGTTTTCTTTTACAAATTTAATTATTTTAGTTTTCATAGTATCTCTCCTTATTAATTCTAGATTTCATTAATCTAACACTCAACAATCAATAGTCAAGCAAAACATTTCTTTAGCTTATAAACTTCCTTATGCAATCTGCGCCAGCAAACGCAAAATGAAGATTATATCCTCCCAAATTGCCCGTAACATCTAATACCTCACCCACAAAAAACAATCCCTTATGCTTTTTGCTTTCAAAGGTTTTTTCATTAATTTCAAGCGTGTCAATCCCGCCAGCCATAACCTCTGCAAACTTAAACCCTGCGGTTTTCTTTGGCTTTATACTCAACGTTTTTTTATTATCCAAAAGTTTTCTAAGCCTTTGCGGAATATGTTTGCAACAAGAAAAGTCCAACACAATACTATCCCCTGACTTGTGGTATAAAGACAACTGATAAATTAAAGGCCCGCCGATTCCTTTTTTTGTAAACACGATTCCATCAACAAATTGTTTTGACTTAACGTCCATAACACTTAATCCTGCCAAAGATGTTATTGCTTCATCATCAACATCAAAGCGCACAAGGGCCGGATATGTATTTATTATCTTATGTCCAAAATCTTTTGCTACTTTTATACCAAAGTCTGTGCCTCCATAAGACATTCCACCAGTCGCAATGATTAAGTTATTGCAAGAAAACTCATTGTTTATAATGTAACATTCATTATCCTTAACAACTGTTTTTACCTCATAACTTGTTTTTATTTCTGCTTTTTGGTTTTTTATAAAAGCGTTTATTAAAGCTGTTGACTTTTGCCCTAAGAATAATCGCCCATGAGTTTTTTCTACCCAAGATATTTTATTCTTTTTCAAGAGCTCAAACAAACCCGCATAATTACTTAAAGCATATTGGGCAAAGCCTTGGTTTTTAGAAAAATAATTATCAATGCTTATATTTAGGTTTGAAAAATTGCAATTTCCACCGCCAGAGATTAACAATTTGGCCCCAACTTTGGGGTTTTTCTCTAATATAAGAGTGTTTCTTAAATACATTCCCATATAAAGACCACTTGCACCACCTCCAATAATAACGTTTTTGTAATGCTTCATTATTATATGCTCTCCAAAAACTCAACAACTCTATTGTCAAAAATCAAATCGCTTTCATCAATCGGATTCCTAATATGCATATCCTCAAATTTTTTGGTTCTTGACAGCGCAACATACATTTGCCCATGCGCAAAAGCACCTGAATTATCCAACTCAACAATAACTTTATCAAGAGTTTTCCCCTGCGCTTTATGAATTGTTAAGGCATACCCCAATTGTAACGGAAACTGCCTAAACGAGCCAATTTCTTTTTCTTCCAAGGCATCTGTTGCTCTATTATAGTCATACTCAAACTTTGGCCAAGATGCTCTATTAACATATACAATGCTTCTTTCTATGTCCAAAAGTTGCACCACAATTTCTTTTTCCTTCAGCTCTTTTATAATACCCATAGAGCCGTTTATATATTGTTTTTTTTCATTGTCGTTTTTATTAAACACAACAAGAGCGCCAACTTTCAAAGACAAGGTCACTGGTGCAGGAGCATCTTTTTCATTAAACTTATTTTCAATTTCACACTTATATGTTTTTGTGGGGCTTTCAAGTGCGTTTAAGGATTTTATATTAAGAGCCTCAGCCATAGCCCTCTTAGGAGTTATAGTAGCAGAATTTTTTAATATATCTCTGTCTAATATTTTTGCCTTATTAAAAAACTCAACACTTTTTTCAATATGTTTGTTTGCCCTAATATTTTGCAAATACGTCAAAAGCTCATTATCTGATTGTCTATAAACTTTTGCAAATTCTGTTTTCTTAAAATCACCAGCGCCATAAGACTTGGCATCAAAAAAATATGCATTTCTATTGCCATATTCTTTTTCAAACACACTATACACGTTGTTTTTTATAACAGGAGGCAGTTGGCACAAATCACCAACCAAAAGCATTTGCACACCGCCAAAAGGCTTATCATTTTTTTTAACGACCTTGCAAATATAGTCTATCGCATCCAACAAATCTGGGCGCACCATTGAGATTTCATCAATTATGATCAAGTCTGTCTTCGCAAGAATTTTCTTTGTCTTAAAACCAATTTCCAAAGCATCTAATATAATAAAGTCTTTAGGCGGAATCTGAAAAAAAGAGTGAATAGTAACTCCGCCAATATTAAGAGCCGCCACCGCAGTAGGAGAAACCACAATCATTTTCTTAGATAAATTTTCTTTAAGATAATTAATAAACGTAGACTTGCCAGTCCCTGCCTGACCTTGCAAAAAATAATTTTCTTTTGTTTGCTCAATTTTATGAAAAAGTTTTTCTTGAATGTCGTCTAAATAAATCATATAAACACTTTATATAAATAAAATTATATATCAAGCAAATATTAACCATTTAAGCCTTATAAGGATTCTATCATAAGGAGTTTAATATGCGCGTTTTATTAATAATTTTATCACTTTTACCATTCAAAGCTTTTGCAGAACCTAGCCTTGATGACAAAATTGCCCAAATGATAATGGTTGGTTTTAATGGTCAAGAGTTAAAGCAAAACAGCCCAATTTATAAAGATATAAAAGACAACAACATTGGGGGTATCATTTTGTTTAATGAAAATGCAGATGCCAACCAACCACATTTGCAAAAAAACATCAAAGAGCCAAAGCAATTAAAAAAACTTATATCAGATTTGCAAAAAATATCAAAAAAGCCTTTGTTTGTTAGCATCGACCAAGAGGGTGGCAAAGTCTCAAGATTTAACAATAACTTTAATGTTTCAAGATACAGCGCCCAAAACCTTGGCACCATAAACAGCCCTTCTCTAACATATAAAGAGGCATTAAAAACAGCAAAAGTCTTAAAAGAAATGGGCATAAACATAAATTTTGCACCAACTGTTGATGTTAAAATAAACCCCGATTCTCCAATTGCAAAAAAAGAAAGAATTTATTCAGCAAACCAAGATACCGTAACAGCTCACGCTCTTGAGGTCATAAAAGCAAACAAAGAGCAAGGCATCTTGCCAGTATTAAAACACTTTCCTGGGCACGGCAGCGCCAACGCAGATACTCATGATGGCTTTGTAGACGTTACAAAAACTTTTAAGAAAAAAGAATTAAAACCATATAAAGACATCATAAAAATTCAACCCAACATTGGCGTTATGACGACCCATGTTTTTAATGACAAAATAGACAACATATTCCCCTTAAGCTTATCTAAAAAAAGCATAACTGGTTTGTTAAAAACAAAAATTGGTTTTAATGGTTTGGTATTTTCAGACGACTTAAACATGGGAGCCCTTGCCAAACAATATAATTGGCAAGATGTCTTAACAAACGCCATAAACGCAGGCACAGACGTTTTGGTTATTGGCAACAACTTGTCATACAACCCAAATGTTGCAAAAGATTCTATTGCCATAATTAAACAAGCTGTGATTGACGGCAGAATATCTGAGCAAAGAATAAATGATTCTTATAACAAAATTATAAACTACAAAAAAGGATTATAATGAATATTCATTTATCAACAATAGACTGGATTATTATAGCATCTTTTTTAAGCATCACTTTGTTAATTGGTATTTATGCCTCATATAAAAATAAAAAGACCACCAAAGACTTTTTTATAAGTGGTGGCAATATGCCTTGGTGGCTTTTGGGTTTTTCTATGGTTGCAACCACCTTTTCTGCAGATACGCCAAACTTGGTTACAAACTTTGTAAGAGAGCACGGTGTTTTTGGCAATTGGCAATGGTGGGCAATGCTGCCAAGCGGAATGCTAACTGTATTTTTATACGCCAAGTTATGGAAACGTTCAAACACCCTAACAGACTTAGAGTTTTATGAGCTCAGATACTCTGGCAGGTTGGCAACTTTTTTAAGAGGCTTCAGAGCCATATATCTTGGTGTTGTTTTTAATGTCTTAATAATGGCATCTGTTTCTTTGGCAGCCATAAAAATTGGCGGCGCAATGCTTGGGCTTTCTCCCATTCAAAGCATTTTGGGCGCAATGATAATAACCACCATATTCTCAACAATTGGTGGCTTAAGAGGCGTTTTATTATCAGACTTTGTTTTGTTTATTGCAGCCATGACTGGCTCAATTGCAGCAGCATATTTTGCGCTTAAGCTACCAGAAATAGGAGGTATGGCTGGTTTAATCGATTCTCTTGAAAAAAACCCAATCACTGCAAAAAAATCACAAATTTTTGGATATTTAAACATAACAGATTTAGTTTCTTTATTAATTATTCCATTTTCAATTGTTTGGTGGTCTGTTTGGTACCCAGGCTCAGAGCCAGGAGGTGGCGGCTTTTTGGTGCAAAGAATGTTGGCAGCAAAAGATGAAAAAAATGCAGTATTAGCAACATTCTTTTTTAACATATGTCATTATGCTCTGCGCCCATGGCCTTGGATTATTGTTGCACTTTGCTCGCTCATTATATATCCAGACATAGCGTCTATAAAATCTGCAGTTGAAGGCGTTTTGCCCCAAGAGCAAATCCAAAGTGACGTGGCATATTCCTTGATGCTAACAAAGTTGCCAAGTGGCTGGATGGGGCTTATTGTTGCCTCATTATTGGCGGCATATATGTCAACACTATCGACTCACTTAAACTGGGGCTCAAGTTATTTGGTCAACGATTTTTATGGCATATTCATAAACCCCAAAGCCTCTGAGAAGAAAAAAGTGTTTATGGCAAAACTTTTCACAGTTTTGTTAATGGCACTTGCAGGGCTTTTGGCTCTTCACTTAAAAAGTGCTATTGCAAGCTTTAATATAATATTATCAATTGGCGCTGGCACAGGGCTTTTGTTTATGCTAAGATGGTTTTGGTGGCGCATCAACGCCCTATCAGAGCTTGTTGCAATGATATCTTCTTTTGTTTTTGCCCTATATTTTAATTTATCAGACAATGATTATTCTCAATCAGAGGCCATGGTATATTCAGTTGCCTTAACAAGCGTCTGCTGGATTTTAGCAGCCATATACGGCAAAAAAACAGACAAAGAAAAATTATATTCTTTTTACAAAAAAATCAAACCATCATCAAGAGGATGGGATTGTGTAATAAAAATGGCAAAAGAAGACAACATAAAACTCCCTGCCCCCAAGCAAAACAGCTTTTTATATAGCATTGTCGCTGCAGCGTTTGCCTGCTTTATGATATATGGCTTATTAATAACAACAGGAGAGTTTATATATAATAATATTCAAGCCGCAATAACATATTTATTGGCAAGCATTTTCTGCGGAGCAATTGTCCTCTTTTGCTCTCATAAAATCAATGTTTCAAAGCTGTAATATTTTGTTTGTTTTTCAAGCCCTTTTTTATCAAAAAATAATTGACAATTCAAAGAAAATATCTATAAATAAGCAGTAAAAACCAAAAAAATAACTGAAAGGCATAATATGTTAGATAATAATTCCAAAGCCTGGGAAGGCTTTACTACTGGCTTGTGGCAAAATGAAGTTAATGTTAGAGACTTTATCCAATTAAACTACACACCTTATGAAGGTGATGACAGCTTCTTGGCACCAGCAACTCAAAGAACAAAAGATTTATGGCAAGACGTTCTTGTATTAATGAAAAGAGAGCGCGACAATGGCAGCGTATTAGACGCAGACACAAATATCGTATCTGGCGTTGCTTCACACAAAGCAGGCTACATCAACAAAAAAAATGAGCTTATTGTTGGCTTGCAAACAGACGCACCACTTAAAAGAGCATTAATGCCATATGGTGGTTACAAAATGGTTGAAGCATCTTGCGAGGCCTTTAATATTGCATTAGACCCAAAAATTACAGAAGTATTTACAAAATACAGAAAAACTCACAATGACGGTGTGTTTGATGCATATACTCCAGAAATCAGAGCTTGCCGTTCATCAGGTGTTATTACAGGTCTTCCAGATGCTTATGGCCGTGGCCGTATTATTGGTGACTACAGACGTATTGCTCTTTATGGTATTGACGCATTAATTGCTCAAAAACAAGAAGAAAAAGCAAAATCTGACCACAACTTAATGGTTGAAGACACAATCAGAGTGCGTGAAGAGCTTTCAGAACAAATCAGATCATTAAATGATATGAAGGCAATGGCTCTTGAATATGGCATAGACATTTCAAAACCAGCAACAAATGCAATTGAAGCAACTCAATGGACGTATTTGGGATATCTTGCAGCAATAAAAGACCAAAACGGTGCTGCAATGTCTTTGGGTCGTATCTCAACTTTCTTAGACGTTTATTTTGAAAGAGATATCAAAAAAGGCATCTTAACAGAAGAACAAGCACAAGAAATCTTTGATGATATGGTAATAAAATTAAGAATGGTTAGGTTCTTGCGTACTCCAGAATATAACGAGTTATTCTCAGGTGACCCAGTTTGGGTAACAGAGTCAATCGGCGGTATGGGTATGGACGGCAGAACTTTGGTTACAAAATCATCATTCCGTATCTTGCACACATTATACAACTTAGGCCCAGCTCCAGAACCAAACTTAACTGTGTTTTGGTCGGTTAATTTGCCAGTCGGTTTCAAAAACTTCTGCTCAAAAGTTTCTATTGATACATCTTCAATTCAATATGAAAGTGATGACTTGATGAGACCATACTTTGGCGATGACTATGGCATTGCTTGTTGCGTATCTCCAATGAAAATCGGCAAACAAATGCAATTCTTTGGTGCCAGAGCAAACTTGGCAAAAACGTTGTTATATGCAATCAATGGTGGTGTTGATGAAAAAACTTTCAAACAAGTAACCCCAAAATTTGCTCCAATTACATCAGAATATTTAGATTATGATGAGGTTATGGCTCGTTTTGACACGATGATGGAATGGTTGGCAAAAACTTATGTAAATGCCTTAAACATCATTCACTTCATGCATGACAAATACTCTTATGAAAAAGCATTAATGGCATTACATGACAAAGATGTAATAAGAACCATTGCTTGTGGTATTGCAGGTATTTCAATTGTTGCAGACAGCTTGTCAGCAATTAAATATGCAAAAGTAAAAGTTATCAGAAATGA
>CAYJIO010000043.1:2973-7716 GCA_964370255.1 uncultured Azospirillaceae bacterium | reverse complement strand
TTCTTTTGAGCTTTGATTGGCATATAAGGCAACATACTTCATAGCTCAACCCACATCAACGTTTTATCATCAGAGTTAAGCTTGTTTACGGTTGGATTATCAAGAGTGTTTTCCAAAGATTTAATTTTTTGGCTTTTGGGCTTGTCTGAAGCCAAATACTCATTAATAGGCAAAATAAAATTATCTCTAAGCTCAACACCATTTAAGGCAAAAGGAGAAACCCCATCAGTTAACAAAAAAATATGCTTCAAGTTTTTGCACTCTGTCCACCGCAAATGTGCAAGCCAATCTTCCATTGTCCAAAAATATGTCTCACAAGCAAAATAGCCATTTTGCGGATAAGACAAATAAGTTTTCTTATCCTTGCTTAAGCCAATTGCACAACCATCTCCAATATGAAATATCACACCTTTGTTATTATGATAAAAAAAGCCAATTAGCGTCGCTGAAAAATCTCTCAAGCTCTTATTTTTACAAAGCCTATGCAACAACACTTTTTCTCTGGCAATTTCAATTGCTTTTACAACTTTTTCTTTAATATTATCGTGATTTGCATTTTTAATAACATCAACCATTGTGTTACAAATAATTTTCGCACCTATTTTTGCGTGTTTGCAACTCCCTGCCCCATCGGAGACGATTCCAATTTGCTTATTCCCAAAATTTTTATACACAAAATAATCCTCACAAGGCTTGTCTTGTTTTTTATTTTTAGGTCCTTTTATAGACGTTGCAATATATCTATTCTTCTTCATACCAGTCGCCAATATCGTCCAAAGCTTCTTCTGTTGCAACTGATGCTCTAGAAATACAAGACACACTACGAGACAACCACAAAAAGAATTCCGTAAACCTAAGCCCAGACAGCCTCTTAGGCCTCATAACAGAAAACTTTGCAAGTTTATCAAGATTTGCGTCTTTTGTGCCAACTGCATGAATTACAACTTTTTTGGCTTCTTGAGCGTTGGTTGCTTTTTTTGCAATAATCTCCCAGTCATAGTCTGTTGGCTCTCCATCAGATATAATAAAAATCCAAGGCCTTTTTGATGTAATACCACAATTATCATAAATCGTTTTTTGATTTTCAATTTTTTTCAACGCCAAATCAACTGCTTTTCCAAGAGGGGTCAAGCCATTTGCAACCATTGTCGGAGCCTCAAAATTCATGGCATCAACCCAATCAGAAGACACCTCGCACTCATCTTTGCCAAAAGCTTTAATAATCAACAACTGCACCCTTGAAGATGCATCAATGTCCTCTTTTAACTCATGCTCAAGTGCCTTAAGCCCCATATTAAGTTGCTCAATAGGCTCGCCTCTCATTGAGCCAGAGCAGTCCAAAACCAAAACACAAGGTGTTCTTTCATTTGCGTTATCTGCAAATTCCACATAAGGAATCATATCTGCTTCAAATAAATTCTCACTCATAAAAACTATCTCCTAGGATAAGAATGTGGATAACCAGAGCCCTCAATAGGACTAGGGGCAGACATTTTGCCACAACCACCCAAAGCAAGAATAACAAGGCACAACGCCAAAATATGCTTTTTCATAAAAACCTCTCTTTACATATCAATAAAAACAAATATAATAACAATAACTTGAAAAAAGGTTAATAGCATGAAAAAAATATATCTTTTAATTTTAATCTCGTCTTTTATCTGCCCACAAACACTTGCAGCAGAAAAAAATGTTACCGCTCACTTAAAGCCAAAAGAAATTCCAAGCGTTAATATATATAAAACAAACGGCGATACGCTAGACATAAAAAGCCTTCAGGGCAAACCCTTGATTATATCTTTCTGGTCAAAAAACTGTAGACCTTGCATCAGAGGCCTAAAAAGCTTAAATAATTTTGCAAGCATTGCAAAAAAAGAAAAACAAATAAACACAATAATGCTTTCTCCATCAACAGAGTGGGGCAAGGCAGAATACAGCCAAGAAATGTTGTCAAAATATGGTGCGCCTAACTTAACAAGCTACATAGATAAAAACAGAAAACTCTCAACAAAGCTAGGGATTCCAAGCACCCCACATATGATAATCATCAACAGCTCTGGCAAAGAAATTGCCCGCATAAGAGGAGGCGCCAATTGGGATAAAAAAGAAGTTATGCAATATATATACAATATTATAGACAATCAGCCAAACAAGTCTTGATATTTTTATATAATATTTTATATTAAGAGCATGAATAACAACTTGCCAGAATTAAGAGATATTCACCTCCCAAATGGTGTTTCTATTTTTCCTCCTGCCATTGGCTGGTGGCTTGTTCTGCTTGCAATAGTTGCAACCTTTTTTATATATCAGCTCATAAAAAAAGCAATTAAACATTCAAGAAAAATATATGCCACAAAAATAATCAACCACCAAGATACAAAAAACCCTGTTTTATTTGCAACTACTTGCTCAGAGATTATAAGACGCATCTGCCAATACAAACACAGAGAGGCTGTTGGACTAAAAGGAGCTGAGTGGCAAAATTTTCTTAAACAAAACTGTTCATACAAACTAGATGATAAATCAATGTCTCTATTGATAAACGCCCCATACATAAAAAAAGACAATAAAGAATATACAAATAAAGAAGTGCAACAAATAAAAGCATTCTCAATTAAGTTTGTTGGAGAAAATTTATGATAACATTTGCCAACCAACATCTTTGGGTCTTAATGTTCTTGCCACTAATAGCTCAGGCGATTCTACCCATAAAAAAAACCAACTTAGGCCAAGCACTTAGAATCCCTTTTATAAAAGACTTACAAACAATTAGCTCTCAAAAAGGTTTTATACCCTCAAAAGGCTCAAGCTTCTTATCCATATACTTAATCTGGATTCTTTTAGTCTTAAGCTTAATGCGCCCAATAATTAAGGGAGAAGAAATAAAACTTCCGTCAAAAAGCAGAGATGTAATTATGATTATAGACATTTCTCCATCAATGAAAGAAAGAGACTTTATTTACAACCAAAGTCGTCAAGACAGACTTACAGGTGTTAAGGGTGTCGCAACAGACTTTATAAAGAACAGAGGCTCTGACAAAGTTGGGCTCATATTGTTTGCCACAAGAGCATATCTGCAAGCGCCCATTACCTATGACAAAAACACAATTACAGAAGTCTTAAACCAAACAGATGCTGGCATGGCAGGAGAATCAACTGCCATAGGAGACGCGCTAGGCCTTGGGCTAAAATACTTAAAAGACAAACCAAACAAAGACAAAAAAGTCATAATTCTATTAACCGACGGAGAAAGCAATGACGGATTCTTATCTGTTGCAAAAGCAACTGAGCTTGCTCAAGAAGAAGGTGTCAAAATTTATACAATTGGCGTTGGCTCAAAAGACAACTTTTTCAGCGCTTTTTTTGGCTCCCAAGGTTTTGATGAAAAAAGCTTAAAAGAAATCGCCAGATTAACCCAAGGCAGATACTTCAGCGCCACATCAGGCAGAGAGCTTGCTCAGGTTTATAAAGAAATAGACAAGCTAGAACCCGTTGACAATGCAGACAAAACAGTGGTCGAAATAAAAGAGCTGTTTTTCATTCCGGCCTTAATAGCATTTATACTCTCAGCAATCTTTATGCTAGCATATAAAAGGAGGCTATCATGATTTTTTTGCGTCCGTGGTATTTGTTGCTTTTATTAATTTTGCCATTACTTATTTTTCATATAAAAGCAAACTCAAACAAGTTTTCAACTTGGTCAAAAATAGTTGACAAAGAGCTTTTTGACTTCTTAAAAAGCAAAACAAAAAAACATGCAACAAACAATTTTTGGTGGCTAATATTGCTTGGTATCTTTTCTTTAATCATTGCAATTTCAGGCCCAAGCTGGCAAAAAGTTGATGTGCCAAACTACAAAGAGCAAAATGCCATTATGATTGCCATAGATTTATCATCTGACACATCTCAAAAAGATTTAGAAAAATTTAAGTTTGATATAATAGATATCATAAACCAAACCAAAGACTTAAACATTGGGCTTTCTGTTTTTGCAAATGAGGCTTATGTTGTATCTCCAATCACAGAAGACAAAAATCTCATAAAAAACCTGCTCCCACAAATCAACCATTCCATAATGCCAGAAAACGGCAATGATATAAAAAAAGCAACCGCATTCGCCAAACAAAAACTAAAAGATGCAGGCTTTTATAACGGAGAGGTCATTATATTAAGTAACAACACTAACACAAACATCCAATCAATAATAAATAAGCTAAACTCAAAAACAAACACTCTAGAAAAAAGCCAAGAAAAGACCCAAAACTGGCTTGACATGGGATATTACTTTTTGTTTCTGCCAACCTTAATTTGCCTATACTTATTCAGAAGAGGTTTGTTTATTATTCTAATGTTATTTTCATTTAACGCCCAAGCAAACATATTCTTAAACGCAGACCAAAAAGGATTGCAATCTTTTAATAACAAAGACTATAAAAACGCCGCAACCCAATTCAAAAACAAAGATTGGCAAGCCTCAAGCATGTATAAGGCTGGTGATTTCAAAAAAGCCATAAACTTATTTTCAGATGAATACAACCAAGGCAATGCATTAGCAAAATCTGGCAATATCAAAGAAGCCATAAAGAAATATGAAACCGTCTTAAAAAAAGACCCCAATCACAAAGACGCAAAATTTAATCTAGAATACTTAAAAAAACAAAAAGACCAAAACCAAAACAATAACGATTCTAAAAATAATCAAGAACAAAATAAAGACGATTCTAAACAAGACCAAAACAA
>CAYJIO010000043.1:0-2873 GCA_964370255.1 uncultured Azospirillaceae bacterium | reverse complement strand
CGATTCTAAACAAGACCAAAACAATAAGAATCAAGACAAGAGCCAGCAACAACAACAACAAGAGCAAGAGCAAGAAAGTCAAAAAGAAAAAAAAGAAGGTCAAGAGCAGCAAGCCCAAGCACCTCAAAACCAAGAAGATAAAGACAATAAAGAAGAAGAAGAAAAACAAGCATATTCAGAAAAAGCTCAAGCAAGAGAACAAAAGTTTAGAGAAATTCCAGAAGATGTTGGAGGACTTTTAAGAGCATACATATATAAACAACACATACAAAAACAAAGAGGTAAGTAATGAAAAAATTAATATTCATAGCATCAATCTTATTTAGCTTTAACGCATTTGCACAAAACATAACAGCAAGCGTCAACAAAACAAAAATAGGCTTCAACGACCCTCTTATCCTAACGATTAGCATTCAGAACCAAACAGGCGATTCGCCTATCTTAAAACCTCTAGAAAAAGACTTTGAGATAGTTGCCACAAAAAACCTCTTTAACTCTCAAATAATAAACGGAGTGGCATCTCAAAAATTGCAATATATACTAACATTAAGACCAAAAAAAGAAGGAAAATTAACGATTCCATCTCTTGTTGTCGGTGCAGACATTACAAACCCCATAAACATAGAAGTAACATCTGGCTCACAAGTTGCAACAACTCCAAACGCACCAGAACTTTCTTTTGAAGGCATTGTAGAAAAAACATCTGCCTATGTTCAAGAAGAGATTAACTTCTCTGTTGTTCTAACCGATGACGGCAACACAGAGTTAACAGAGCCAAGGTTTGCGGACACAAAAGACTTTATAATAAAAAGTCTTGGCGATCCAGAGATAAAGGCAATAGTAAAAAACAACCAAAACATGAGACAAATTACTTTTGACTTTGCCCTCTTTGCGCAAAAAAGTGGACTGCTAACGATTCCAAGTTTTGAGGTTCAAGGTTTTGCAATAGAACAAATAGATATGAAAGACCCATTTGCATTTGGCATATTTGCAAGCAAAAAAAGACCTCTTAGCTTAAGAACAACGCCACAAAACATAAACATTTTGCCAGCTCCAAAAAATTGGGATAGCAAGTGGTGGCTTCCTGCACAAGATATTGAGCTAAAGTCAGAATTCATCACAACAGACTTTGAAATAAACTCACCAATAAAAAGAAACATAATAATTCAATCAAAAGGCGTTTTAGAAACTCAGCTACCTGATATAATTTTTAAAAACAAAGAAGGCATAAAGCAATACCCCGGACAAAGCCAGTCAGTAATGAGCGCACAAAACAAAGAAATTATAGCCACAAAAGAAATTATGCATACATATATTCCAACCCAAAATGGTGAGATTATTTTGCCCGCAATAGAAATTGAGTGGTTTGACGTAAACAACAATCAAATAAAAAAAGCAAGCTTAAAAGAAGAAGCAATATTTGTAAAAGGAAGCCCCAATAAACAAGAGATTATAAAAGAAGATCCTGCAACAAAAAACATAGCAAAAGAAAATAACATTCCCGCAAAAAAAGCCTACCAAAAAGAAAAAAACACTTCTTTATATTTAATCATCATAGCTTCTTTTGGCTTTGGTTTAGTTGCTGGCTTTTTGCTTAATCGCTACAACAAAAAAACAAATTATAAAAAATTGGTAACAAGCTCAAAAACTCCAAAAGAACTAGAAACAAATTTAATATTATGGGCGCAAAAAAAATATAAAAACATCTTAAACTTAAAAGATATTGCAAACCAAATTGATGAAGAAGAATTTAAGATATTAATAGAAAAACTCTCAAATAATTTATATAACAACCAAACAGATTTTAACATAAAAGAGTTTATAAAATCATTTAAGAAAATCGCCAACAAAAAAGAAGCAATAAAACAACAAGCAACGCTGCCAAACTTATATAATTAACATGAGACTTGTATTATCAAATAAACGTTATTTATTTGCACTTATTAATGTTGGGCAGGGTCTTACCCTGTTCGCGGACAAGGCTCTCCGCACCCATTAGTCATCTGTTACAACTAGCTTTTTATCATAACATTTCAACAAATATTATGATAAATTTATCTGAAAATTCTGTATCAGTTACCCAAAGAAAGCTTACCGAAAACTTCAAGATTTGAGGGAGATAATAAGAATTAAAGAAAACTCCGAGGGAGTGCACATAAGGGCACACGAGATAATAAATTTGCAAGTTGATATCAATTATATAAGCTTAAGAGGGAGGTATAGGGTAAACGTAGTCCCTGCAACTTGTGTTGAATTTACGGTCAGATTACCTTTATGCCTTAGGACTATTTGTTTTGCTATTGAAAGCCCCAAGCCTGTTCCTTTTATGTTTTGATCTTTGTGTTCTTGCATTCTATAAAAACGCTCGGTTAGTCTTACTAATTCTTCTGAATTAATTCTTGAGCCTTTATTATTTATGGCTATAGCGATTGCCTCTCCGTCCATAATGTCAAAGGCCTGAGATTTTGGCATTTGCTCAACTTTATAAGCACTTATGGTTACATCACTTTTGCCCACCCCATATTTTATGGCATTATCAATCAAATTCTGCAACACTTGAGAGATTTGAGAAGCATCACCTCTTATGCTCTTTACTTTTTCATCCAAGTTCAACTCTAACTTTATTTTTCTTGCAGCTGCTTTCTGAGACAACCTTTCTACAACTTCTTTTATAATTTTTTTAACATCTACTTTTCCGCTTGGATGTTGTTTTTGATCCATTTCTATTTTTGACAAAGACAAAAGATTTTCTATCAAGGCTTGCATATAGTCTGTTTGGTCTTTCATGATTTTTAAAAATTCTTTTTGCGCTTCTTTGTCATCTTTTGCACTTGTTTGCAAAGTTTCAATAAACCCAGATATAACAGAAAGAG